>JAGQYH010000470.1 GCA_020436175.1 Bacteroidota bacterium | reverse complement strand
AATCAGGATTATGATAAGAACGCTCCATCAAAATTCTGAATGACTCAGGGATTCCTTCCAAATGAGAGGATCCGTTTTCCAATACCTGATTCATCAACCGAAAACTATCCTTATGATTACTTCCCGGTTTAAATAATTCCTTTACTGCTTCATCCGCCAATTGATCACTTTCCATCAAATACTTTTCAAAAAGTGCTACTCTCCGCTCTGTTGGCAATACATTAGGAGCATTGAAAATTGTTCTTCCCATCAGCTTAAAGACCATGGGCCAAATCGAATTTTCGATTCTTTCTTTATATACAAATCTGGTGGTCAATAGCATCTATTTAGGCTATTCAATTTACAAATATCCGCCAACAATATGAACTATTTTGATGCTTTATTGTTGAATATACTGACAGACAGGTTATTGTTCGTCTTTTCAAAAGTTCTGTTGCCTATTCGGCGAGTCACTAAGAACAACGTATTCAAATCTTTATTAAACCCTTGACAATACTTGTCACATCTATTTATTAATCTAAAAAAAATTAAAAATGAAAGTCTATAAACGATTAGGTTTCACACACATGGAAACCGCTGAGTTAGTAACTAATTTGAATAAACTATTATCCAACTATCAAGTGCATTACCAAAAATTAAGGAAGTTTCACTGGAATGTGGAAGGTCAGGATTTTTTTGAACTGCATGAACTGTTTGAAGAAGAATATAATGCCGTTAAGGTGAATATTGATGAAGTAGCAGAGCGCATCAGAGTGTTTGGTAAATTTCCAATTGCCACTATGGCCGGGTATTTAAATGTCGCCGAAATTGAAGAGGTGGAGAAAGATCTCACTTCAATGGAAATGGTGAAAGAAATTTTGAATGATTTTGAAATCCTC
>JAGQYH010000046.1 GCA_020436175.1 Bacteroidota bacterium | reverse complement strand
AAGAACAAGGATTTACGCTAGAAGGTGCCAAAAAGAAATTGAAAGAAAACAAAGACGAAACTGTTGGCAACATTGAATTATACCAAAAACTACAGGAGATAAGAGATTTTTTAGAAGACCTATACAACAAAATTTGATTCAGTTTGAAAATAACTATCTACATCTTATTATTCTCAATTTGCATTTACGCTTGCCGTCCTAATTCCAATAAAGTTGATTCGAACGTAGAACAATCTTCTTCAGAATCCAATTCAGCATTTATCAAATCTTATTATGATGAAGTTTTCTTACCGGAATTGGATGATATTTTCAGAGCCGTAAATTTTGATGATCAAATAGATGTAGTTAAATCGGCAGAAGCCAAATATGATTTAGATCTGACAGATGAATCTGACGGCTATTTACAATACGAAAAAGATATTTTTGTAGATACCGCCAAGGGGATTGATTACATCATGGTAAAATACATTTTTGACAGTTACGATAGGCTTTGGGTGGTTACGCTAAATTACATCATTCAGGATTCCATCAAAACCACTGAATTATTTGATCACTTAAATACCACTTTCAATGAAAAATATGGTGATTACTACTTCGATCGAGATGGCTTTACCGTTTGGGAATCTTCCTATAAAAGAAGCGATTCTGTAGAAGTTGTTTATGATCTGGGCGTCCGAAAGTTATTGAAGTTTGATGATCCCGGTATTCAAATTGAGTTGATGCGTTTCGGACAACTCTAAAAAAGATCGTTCGAAATCCCATCCATTTTACTCTTTTATAAATTAAATTGCCTCTAGGCAATAATTTCTGCCCTTATTGCGTAATCACCTATAACACTTACTAAATTGTCAACCATGAAACTTATAATGAAACTTACATTTACCTTACTTATCCTATTGGCCCATTCACAATTCTCCCGGGCCGGTGATCAAGACGACTCTTCCATTTGGTTGTATAATATAGATCAAGCGAAAAATGAAGCCAATAAAGAAGATAAACTAATACTGATAAGTTTTTCCGGCTCTGATTGGTGCGCTCCATGTATTCGATTAGAAAAGAATTTATTTGCAACAGATCAATTTGCAACTTATGCTAAAAATAATTTGGTTTTGTTGAAATTGGATTTTCCGGCACAAAAGAAGAACAAATTACCGGAAGATCAACTTCATCATAATGAAGTTTTGGCCGATCAATACAATAAAAAAGGGGCATTCCCTCTAGTGTTACTCATTGATGCCGAAGGAGAGGTGAAAGGCTACATGGAACATCCAAAATCAACAACAGAAGATTATATTAGCTCTATTAATACTATTGTCAATAAAAAATAGACAATGTCCAGACTAAGCTTACTATTGCTATTGGCCGTTATATTCATTACTCGAACGGTAGCACAAAATAATCCGGAAGCATTTGCATATACAGAAAAAGCCAACCATATGGGCACTGTATTTCAAATTACGGCTATTGGAAAGAATGAAACACTTGCTAAACAAGCTGTTGCAAAGGCTTACCAAGAGGTAGAACGGATTGAACGTTTGATTTCCAGTTGGGATGAACATTCAGAGACTTCATTGATCAATCGAAATGCCGGTTTAACACCTGTAACCGTAAGTGAGGAGTTATTCAATCTTATTGAAAGAAGTAAAAAAGTGTCTAAACTCAGCAATGGCATCTTTGATATTTCATTTGCATCCATTGATAAAATATGGAGGTTTGATGGTACCATGAAAACCATTCCATCCGAAGAGGAACTTGCCAATTCCGTTTCAAAAATCAATTACGAAAATATATTGCTCAACCCTTCGGAACATAGTGTTTTTCTCAAAGAAAAAGGTATGAAGATCGGCTTTGGAGGAATTGGCAAAGGATATACTGCCAATCGTTGCAAAGTCCTCATGCAGAAAATGGGTATTGAAAGTGGTGTGGTTAATGCCGGCGGCGACCTTATTACCTGGGGTAAACAAGCTAATGGTGAAGAGTGGACCATAGGCATTGCAGACCCTTCCAAAAAGGAAAGTGCGCTCTCCTATTTAAAAGTAAGTGACCTTTCTGTGGTTACGTCGGGTAACTATGAGCGTTTTATTGAACTAGATGGTAAAAAGTACAGTCACATTATTGATCCAACAACGGGATGGCCGGCTGAATCATTAACCAGTGTCACCATAATTTGCCCTGACGCTGAAATTGGAGATGCATTGGCCACCACGATTTTTATTTTGGGAGTAGATAAAGGCTTGCAATTGATCAACCGGTTGAATGGTATAGAATGCTTTATTATTGACGACGAAGGCAACTTACATCATTCTACTAACATTTTATTGAACTATTATGAAGAATGACTTAAAAATTTTGACTTTGATAATAGGCTGCAGTATTTCGATGCAGTTCTTTACCTCTTCTTGTGTAGAAGTTAAAGAATACCAGAAAATGTATGTCAATGACCGTGATATGGAGCCCAATACTAAGTCTATCGAATATTTTGAGGGCAACATGGAATTATTTAGAGAAGGCGCCGGTGGAGCGAACGGCGGTAAATCAGGAGGAGGATGTGCATGCAACTAAGAATATTACTACTATCATCCATGCTGGTGACTATAAATATAAAGTCCAAAGCACAAACGGCGGATACCAGCACTACTAGATTGGATCCCGTAGAGATCAACTTTCTATCTAATTACTATGAGCAAGATGGGAATCATTCACCGGTTAGTGGTGGCATTGGTTCCGAAAAATTATCCAATATTACCGAGCAAGTGGTGATCAACATTCCGGTTAGAAAAAACATCAAAATCAATCTTAAAACAGGTATTGAATTCTTTTCATCCGCTTCACAGCAAGGAGGCAATACCGGCAATTCAACTTATTACGGTGATAATGATCGAAGAGATGACGACGATGATGATGAATATTATTCCGGTGCTTCACCTGCCCGACCGAAAAGATCGGTAATCACTTATGGTGATTTTGGCATCACCAAAACCAACAAAATCAAGAATCTAAGTTTTGACGGAAACATTGGCTATTATAAGGATGACAATGCTACTTCAACCATCTTGGGCACGGGTTTCACAAAGTCAACCAAGAATAATAACAATACTTTTAGCGCCTCGTTTACCTGGGCTTTTGATCAATGGCAACTAAAAGATCCGGGCGTAATTGTAAACGGTACCGATCATTTAGACAATGGGACGCGACAAAGCTACAGTAGTTCTATCTCCTACTCTAGGATCATTACCAAACGATTCTCAGCAGCTTTGATCAGTGATTTTGTATTGCAGAAAGGATTGCTGTCAACGCCTTATCATCAGGTGAATTTTACCGATACTGATACCATCCCTGCAATAGAACGCTTACCCAATAGCCGAATCAAATTTCCTGTCGGCATTAGGTTAAACTATCATGCCACGGATTGGCTCATTTTAAGAACTTATTATCGCTACTATCAAGATACTTGGGGTATTAAGGCTCATACCGTTAGTCTGGAAACTCCATTAAAGTTGAATCAATGGCTTCGCGTATATCCGTTCTATAGATTTCACACACAAACCGCTGCTGATTATTTTGCACCTTATAACACATTGACATCCAACGAACAATTGTACTATACGGCTGATTATGACCTATCCGTTTTGCAGACACATAAAATGGGAATTGGTTTTGGCATACAACCCGCCAATGGTTTGTTTAGAACAAAAGATAAAAGCAATAATGGAAGAGCATTGATGATGAGTGCATTAGATTTCAGGTATGCCTTTTATACTAGAAACGATGGTTTGACGGGACATATATTTACGGCCGGAATAAAATTCGAAATTCAGAGGAAAGAATGACAAGTAGCTTATCTCTTACTAAAAATCAAAACTCTTGTGAGGAATATTAAATCTAACTGCCCCACTGATAAAATGAGTTTGTGTATTCAATGAGGCCAATTCACTTTTCGATTTTCTAAACTCATAGATCAAATCTACGTACAAATTATGCCACGGCTGATAAGAAGCTCTGCATTCCAAATGGTTGATTTTTGTTAAAAATCCCTGATGGATATTGACTCCAAACTCATTCGGTCTGTTCTCCGGCACTTGTGTCACAAAGATATTATTGCCATAGGTAAAATCTTCTGTCACGCCATCGTCAGCACCATACTTGGAATGAATAAACTTGGCATTAAATCTCAATTGCTGTAAGGGTTGGTACTTCACAATAGCGATCAATTCGGAGACATTAGATCCCATAGGATGAGCCAATGGTTGATTGTAATGCGACCAATTCGCTATTTCTGAGGAGTGACCGTAAGCATAAGGTCGGATAAAATTGGCTTCCAATTGCAAATCTAAATTACCCAAACCAAAAGCGTCTACGTATTCCAATCCCAATTGTGCGGCGAATTTTGTTCCCCACCATTTATTAGGCGAAAACAAGCCTCCTTCCAAAGTAGTACCGTTATCATTGACCGTTCCCAATTCGTTGCCGAAATTCAACTCATCAATTAAATACTGGCCATAAATAGAGATCCTTCGAGCGATCAATGCACGAAAATCAAATCCGATCATGGCATTATCCGGTGATCCAACCGCTTGCTCAATCGAACGATAAAAGATCAATGGATTCAAATATTGCAATTCAAAAACATCCGGCCGGGCAAAAACCACCGCTTCAAAAACACCCATATTAAAATGCTTGCCGATATTCCAACTGATATGGTGAATAGCCGCATATTTACGTTCCAGATTTTCATCTAATTGAGAAGGTCCACCGTATTTTGAAACCAATTGAGCAAAAATAGTTTGATAGTTGATCTTCCAAACTCTGGCATTGATCTTAAAGAATAAATAGTCATTACTAAATTCAGACAAGAAAAGGGAACGATAACCATAGCCAATTTTATTTTTATCGTAGCCAAATTGAAAATGCACGTGATCAGTGGCACTAAAAGTTACATATCCTCTAGCTTGAAAATAATCAGATCCGGTATTGTTTCTAAAACGTTTGTGGTAACCTGCTCCCGGCACTACATTATTATCCTCCACCCATTGTCTGACATATTCCGGATAAATATCCTGATTATCAGTTACATAAGCATAAAAGCCAAAAAAATCGTCAATCTGACCTCGTAGCTCAAAACCATAGGTTCTGTAAAGTTTTGATCGTTTGGCAGCATCTTCCTGTGTTTCCATTCCCAATCGAACTCCGACTACAGGATTCAACATGATCTGAAAATTAGGCACATCAGCATGAAGAAAATGTGCCGGATGACGATAAAAAGTTTTAAAAATCCCTCTTTTAGTATATGATCTGCCGCGCTCACTCCATTCCATGTTGTCGCGATATACATAATCCAACAAATCCAGATCTACCTCAGTAAGCTCAGTATCAGATAAGGTGTCTATTTTCGATAAAAAAGCCGAAACACCTTTTCTGTCATAAGGTTTATGTACAGCATGAAACTCATCACTTAACTCACCACTCTTGATTTCCAATCTATTTACAATATCATTCGATTCATGTCCAAAAGGGATATTACTGCTTTGTGCAACGACGGAAGTTACAGAAAGTAAAAGCAGGGTTATCAAACAAATGCTACTTATAAATCTCCTCATACTCATCTCTCATTTAAAAATGGAAGTTTTGTCAATGGTTTTGCTCAAAGCTACAAAACTTACCAAAACTATTGCACCAATAATTGTCGCTTCCTGCCATTCCATTAATATTAACTTTCCAATTAAAAACAAGACTCCATAAGTGAAAATGATTGCTAACAACCAACTTAAAACTGCGTAGCCCATAGTGCCGTTTTCTCCGCCGGCTTTCTGGAAGGGCGTCCAATTTCCCATAGGCTGAACTTTATTATAAAATTCATTGAGTTTCTCTTGGCTCGTAGGTGGTGTGATGATGGTAACCAGCAACCAAACCACTGTTGTAAAAGCCACTGTAATTAAAAACACATTGGGAAAAGTATCTAAAAATGTCATGGTAGCTTCGGATGCGCCTCCTGATGCTTTTATAATATATACGAAACCAATCACAATAAATGGCGCAATCGTTGCACTGATTTCGCTCCAAGCATTGATACGCCACCAATACCATCTTAAGATCAAAACCATACCTAAACCGGCACCGCATTGCATGATAAATGACCATGCTCCTTTAATACTATCCAATTGATAAGTTACGCCAAAAGCAATAACCATTACAATAAAGGTTGTTATTCTGGAGGCCATCACCAATTGTTGATTATCCTCATTCTTCGAATCATTTTTTCTGAGGAATCTTTTATAGAAGTCATTCACCAAATAGCTACTGCCCCAGTTTAATTGTGTAGAAATGGTGCTCATATAAGCAGAGAAAAAAGCAACCAATAAAAGTCCTTTAAAACCATTGGGCAAAAAATCTCTCATGGCATAGACATAGCCTAATTTGGCAGTATCGCCACTTAATTCAGGATACAGTACCAATGCCGCCAAACCCACCAATATCCAAGGCCAGGGTCGAATACAATAGTGAGCAATTTGAAAAAACAAAGTCGCATAAACGGCATCTTTTTCAGATTTGGCACTCATCATTCTTTGCGCAATGTAACCTCCGCCGCCGGGTTCTGCTCCCGGATACCATGAAGCCCACCACTGGACTGTAGCATAAGTGAAAAATGCTGCCACACTTAATCCCAAAGTTGTCCCTACTCCACCGCCACTGCCCACCGTTGGCAGAAAATTTAAAATAGAAGGATCAATTGCATTTAATTGTGTTTTTAATCCGGTTACCCCACCGATTTGTTCGGATGTCATTACAAAAATGGCCAACACAATACAACCGATCATGGCGATTACAAATTGAATAACATCCGTCATCACTACGCCCAACAATCCGGAAAGAGAGGCGTAAACCGCTACAAAGAGCATGGCCAATCCGGTATATAAAAATGCTTGTAAATGACTCAATTCAAAAAACACTTCCAGTAACGACATCAATGCAACATTCACCCAAGCGATGATCACTACATTCATGAATAAACCCAGATAAATAGACTTGAACCCTCGCAAGGCAGCAGCTTCTTTACCGCTATATCTTAACTCGATCAATTCTACTTCCGTTAAAACATCTGCTTTCCTCCATAAATTGGCAAAGAAGAATGTCGTTAATAAGCCTCCGGCTAAAAAGCTCCACCACAACCAATTCCCCGCAATTCCATTGGCATTCACCAATTCAGTTACCGCCAAAGGAGTATCCGCCGCAAAGGTGGTTGCCACCATTGAAATCCCTGCCAAATACCAAGGCAAATTTCTTCCCGCTAAAAAATAAGAGGTAAGATCTTTTCCTGCTTTATTGGTGTACGACAAGCCTACTGACAATATAATCAATAGAAAAAAGGCTACCACTACAAAATCCCATATTGATAAATGCATTCAGATTGGTTTAAAATGAAATTTCAAATTTTAATTTTATTACAACAATTATTGTTGATTTATCTCACTAAAATTAGATATTTTACCCTCAATATGGACTCGAATAAAAAAAGTTTACCCACATACCTAATCAAAGGCGGAACAATTATTAATGAAGGTCAAATCAAAGCCGCTGATATATTGATCAAAAACGGCAGAATTGAAAAGATCGATGGTCAAATTGATTACGCAGGTGCCCAAGAGATCAATGCCGAAGGCAAATATGTTATTCCGGGTATTATTGATGATCAAGTCCATTTTAGAGAACCCGGACTTACGCACAAGGCAACTATTGGCAGTGAAGCGATGGCTGCTGTTGCGGGAGGCGTGACTAGTTTTATGGAAATGCCTAATACCAAACCACCGGCATTAACGCAAGCCTTGTTGCAAGACAAATATGATATTGCTCATCGTACATCGGTAGCCAATTATTCTTTTTTTATGGGTGCCTCCAATGACAATATTGAGGAAGTCTTAAAAACAAATGCTTCCAATGTTTGTGGAATAAAGGTATTTATGGGGTCTTCTACCGGAAACATGTTGGTGGATAATGAAACCACTCTCCGAAACCTATTTTCAAAAGTGCCGCTGCTCATTGCAGCCCATTGTGAAGACGAACAAACCGTTAGAAACAATACTGCACTTTACATAGAACGCTATGGTGATAATATTCCGATGTCGTGCCACCCGGAAATAAGAAATGTAGAAGCTTGTTATCTATCCTCTTCCATGGGCATTGCTTTAGCGAAAGAATTTAACACACGATTTCATGTTTTACACATCTCAACAGCCGAAGAGTTAGATCTTTTTACCAATCAAATTCCTTTAACGGAAAAAAGAATTACAAATGAAGTATGTGTCCATCATTTATATTTTTCAAAAGATGATTATGCAACGTTGGGCAGTAAGATCAAATGCAACCCTGCCATCAAAGAAAGTCGGCACAAAAAAGCATTGCTAGAGGCATTGTTAGATGATCGACTGGATATCATTGCCACCGATCATGCTCCGCATACATTAGAAGAAAAATCGAACAGCTATTTACAAGCACCTTCCGGATTACCTTTGGTACAGCACGCCCTAAATGTAATGTTAGGTTTTTATCATGAAGGAAAAATTTCATTGGAAATGATCATCGAAAAAATGTGTCATGCCCCGGCGCAATGCTTTCATGTAAAAGACAGAGGATATCTGAGAGAAGGTTATTGGGCCGATATGGCAATAGTGGATATTAATCATCAATGGACGGTTAATAAAAACAACCTATATTATCAATGTAAATGGTCGCCTTTTGAAGATAAATCATTTAAAGGTAAAGTAGATCAAACCTTTGTAAGTGGCTATTTGGCTTACGACAAAGGGCAATTTGCTACATTTAGAAGCGGAGAACGTTTGGAATTTGAAACCAACTAATACTTGCCTGCTTGTTGATCAATTCTGTTTGGCTTGCTCTTGATTTAACAATTCTAAGTTATTCTTGGCCAATGTGAAGTTGGGTTGTGCTCTTAGCGACTCGTTAAAATATTCCTCTGCAGCTTGTAGATCGCCGCTTAGCAATTGAATGTAGCCGGCAAAATTCCAACTGGCAGCATACAAACTCACTTCTTGGTAAGCATTATCTCCTACTTTTACTCTGGTGGTTTGTTTTGTACTGTTATCGTTTAAAGTGACTTCATTGAGCAAATTGATCGCCTCTTCATATTCCTTATCACCAAAATGCAAGGTGGCCAATTTATATTTTATACCAATATTATTGCCCGAAGTATCGGCTTCATTCAGTTCAGTAAATAAAGTTTTTGCTTCACTTTTTATACCGATCTGTAAGGCAGATTCTGCCATCATCATTTTTTGATCGCGGCTCCTTTCTTTGATGCGTTTTACCGTGTTAAAAGTTCCATAAGAATTTCCGGAGATAAAATATAATCGTGAAAGCGTATCTAAAACGGCTTGATCTGTGGTATCAAAAGCATATATCGAATTCACTTCTACAATAGCGGTTGCAATATCGCCATTGCTGATTGCCAAAGTATAATTTTTCCAGTGCTTATTCATTTCGGTTCGTGGTGTAGTACAATGAACGAGCGCCAAAACAGTAACCGCAATAACAAGAAAACTTCTTAAATCATATTTTTTTAGCATGGAAAGTACTTTAAGTTCAACATTCTGCGCCAAATATATGTTGTTTAAGTTGATAAATAAATATGTATTGTTGGCCAGGTGCTTTTTAATGTTTGGAATTACTGTAAATTAGCAACGGCCACGCGAATCAACAATTTCTGACAAAACTGAACATCAATGAAAATATATTCCAGGCTTTCCAAAATAAACTTGTTGAAGCGTTACTCCTATAAGTTTTTGTTTGTAGCTTTCATAGGCATACATATTCCGCTAATTGGCATCATCACTTTTATTGTTGCCACGCAAGGAAATTCGCTCAGTTCCACTTCGATTATTGTAATCACATTAATCCTAACTTTATTGGCTACCGGAGCAACCTTATTTTTTCTGGATCAATTATTGGCACCATTGACCAATAGTAAAATTGCATTGGAAAATTATGTTGAAAGAGCTGAATTACCCGATTTACCGACTGAATTTTATGATGAAGCCGGTATTTTGATGCAGCAATTGCAAGCCACACTTCTTAAACTGGATGAACTGGTAAAAGCCAAAGATGAGCTGGTTTCCGTGATCTCACACGATATTCGGACTCCGCTGTCGCACATCATCAACTATGCTGAGCTCTTAAAATTGAATAATGCTGATGAAAAGGTAACCGGTTATGCCGATAAAATCATTGCTTCCGGAAATCATCAATTGGCAATGTTTGAATCGCTTTTGAAATTATTACAACAACAAGGCATGACCATTTCAGAAAAGGATAAAACCAACGTTGTTGTTATTGATCTGGTGAACGAGATACTCAATCAAAATGAATCGCTGATCACAACTAAAAATTTAAATATCAATGTAAACATAGACAATAACATCAGTATTCGGATCAATGAAAATCTATTCAGTCATGCCCTTCAAAACTTGATCCACAACGCTTGCAAATTTTCTAATAGTGGCGGCCATATAAACATTTCTGCCCGATTGATCGACGGAGATAAAACCGAAATTACTATATCGGATGACGGTATTGGATTTACACCAGAATTTTCTGAGGATATTTTTGATAAGTTTACCCACAAAGGACAAACCGGCACATTCGGCGAGCCCAGTACGGGATTAGGATTGTATTTAAGTAAAACCATTACGGAAAAACATTTGGGAAATATTACTGCTCAAAGCAATGGTCCCGGAAAAGGGGCTAAGTTTGTGATCGTGTTGCCAAATTAGTTGTTTTGAATAAAGAATGATTGCAGTGACAATGCATCTTTCGCTTTAATTTTACCGGCTAACAGTAATCTTAATTCTCTCCTTTTTAAAGCTCCATCGTATAATTTCTTCTCTTGTTCCGTTTCCGGTGTGATCGGAGGAATAGGAATACTTTCTCCATTTTCATTGATGGCCACGAAGGTAAAAAATGCGGTATGAGATAAGATTTCCGTTTTCTTTTCGATATTCTGCACTTTCACCTCACAAAACACTTCCATGGAAGTATTGAAAGCGCGGGTTACGAATGATCGAATATTAACGACATCGCCCACTCTGATAGGTTCCTTAAATGAAACATTATCCACCGCAGCCGTCACTGCTATATGTCCGGCATGTTTTAAAGCACTGATACCGGTGGCAACATCCATCCATTTTAATAGGTTTCCACCCATTAAATTGCCCAAAGGATTGGTTTGTCCCGGCATAATCAGCTCTGTATGAATATTGAGAGAATCTGATGGTTTCTTATGAAGCACGATGTAGTACAATTAATGAGCTACAAATGTATGACATTAAATCAAAGAATTGTGCTGATCTTAATGATTCAACTCCATACCAAGCTTTGCCCAATTTTCTGCATAGCCGATTATAATAGTATTATCATCAATTTGATTGAGATAATCGTAATCCAATGGCAGTACCAAATTCCCATTTTTGTCGATTAAACCATACTTGCTATGCTCGTTCACCACAATGGCCACTCCATTTTCAAAATTATTGGCATTGGTATAAGATGTATTCAGTTTGATTTGCCCTTTGCCGTCGATCAGTTGTAGTTGACCATCTTTTTTCACCCAACATAAACCGTCTTTAAACACAGCAGTGTTTTCAAACTGAAGTGGAATTTTCAACTTCCCTTTTTCATTGATAAAGCCCCATAAACCGTCTTTCTTCACACCAAAATAGCCATCTGAAAATTCTACTGTTTCATCATACTCAATTGGTACTACAACCGTCCCTGCTTTATCAATCTGTCCCAATTTCCCGTTTTTCGAAACGATGGCATAACCATTTTTAAAATCCCCAATTTTCTCGTATTGATGAGGAACAACCAAGTCGCCCGATTGATTAATGTATCCCCATAAATTGGTTTGTGGATCTTTTACACCGGCTAAACCGATTGAATTAAAATTTCCAAATTCACTATACTTAGCAGGAATCACTTCATTTCCGGTTTTATCATAAAAACCAATCAATCCAGAATAATTCTGAAATGCAGCTCTATCATTGTAGAAATCTCCACAAGGAAAGTTAGCTGTAAAAACCTGATCTCCCTGCTTATTGAGGTAATAAAATATATAGTTTTCCTTAACTAGAAGCATACCATCGCTAAATTGTTTAAAATCAGCACCTTGCGGCAATGGAAAAATCTTCTTGCCGTTATAGTCGTAAGCAAAAGTGGTATCTGTACTTGATCTTTTAGCCAAAATTATACCATCGGCGATTGAAACTATATTTAGGAATTTGGGTTCCATAATGAAATTTCCCTTTATGTCAATTACGCCCTTTGCATTAAATCCTCTATCTACAATAGATAATCCATCAACCGGTTGTGAAATCCCATCAAAAGGCAATTGAATTTCATTTTTGGTTGGCACATTGTATATTGAATAATGATTTTTTTGATTTATGAATAAATCATTGTTGTTAAAATGAACCGATTTTACATTCGGGTATAAAACTTCCTTGATGATGCTCTCACTTTTAAACTCATATAAATACAATTTGATATTATCAGAAAACACGGCATAATCATCATTATAAGTGATGGCACGGCCATTTTCAATAGATGCCTTTACTTGAGACTTTTCATTTAAGATATGCAATGTGCTTCCTTGTGTGCCGTAGATAACTTCATCATTATAATAGTTTAAAGTGCTGAAAACGAAATCGGATTCCAACTGACCATTTTGGTTCAATATGGCATATCTGCTTAAGCTATCGCTATATATTTTAATGTGATATGTCCCCAAATAGTAGCTTGGTCCGCTATGTTGATACAAAGTATCTTTTAAGGTATTTATTACTAATGCTTGAGAATCATTGGAGACATAAAAATTACCATTGCCCAACATTGTTAAATTTGGATACTCAGGTTCAAAAACGGTGTTTAAATCAGCATCTATATAACCATATTTCGTTTCATACTTTATATTTTCCCATCTCTTAAATGTTTTTTGAACTTTTAACACGGTTTTAAATCTACCTTCCAGTTGTCTGTAGATATTGTCATATTGAGGAGCTATTAACCAATCTCCTTGCACATTAATAATTCCAAATTTTGAATTTTCATTTGAAGATGCAATGGCATAACCATTTACGAACTCATAGATAAACTTGAATTTTCCTTCCGGCAAAACAACTTTTTGATTAACATCCATTACGCCGCAAGTAGTGGCCTTTCTAAATGCGATCAAGTCATCACTGAACTTGGAGAGATACGAATATTCAAATGGAATAACCACTGTACCCATTGCATTGATCATTCCGAATTTTCCGCTCTTATAGGCCACTGCCAATCCATTGTAGAAACTCTCCAATTTATCCAACTCAAATGGAAACAGCGTATCCATTTCCATTGTAATCAATCCAAATTTACCACTACTGTTGGCGGCTTTTACAATGGTATCATTCACAAAGCTTAACGATTTGTACTGAATAGGCAAAATGATGCTGTC
>JAGQYH010000469.1 GCA_020436175.1 Bacteroidota bacterium | reverse complement strand
CGACACCTGATTTTGTAAATATTTCAATCGCCCTTCAATAGATTCTATATCGGCTCTCAATGAACCTAACTCACTTTCAATTTCTAAAATTTCGGAAACACTTTTAGCTTGTTGCAATAACTCCGAATAGCGCGTTTCTAATGCACGTTTGGTTTTCAATCGGGCTTCAATGTCCACAAATTCTTCCGTTACATCTCTTACATTGATCTGCTTATTGTCGATCTTCTTCACATCTTGGATCGCCGCTTCCAACACCTGATCGAAAGTCTCTGCAGGAATCCTGATTGTAACTGTATTGGTGGTTCTGCCGGTAGATTTGTAAACATTATCCGACGCAACATATCCTTTGTATTGTTCTACCAAAGCAATGAGTTTTTGACCGGTAGTTTCAATGCTCTTAGTCTCAAATTCCACCCAACCTTCTTTGATGAGCTTTCGGCTGATCTCTTCCAAATCAGTAGATTCATTTGCTTCTACATTTTCTTGCTTGGCATTGTTGTAGCTAATATCGGCCAGTTCATTGGTGACAAAGCCGCGTTCATTTGAAGCAGAATGACAGCCGGTTAACCAAACCATTACGAAAAGCATCAAATATTTTGAGATAGACTTCATATTGATAATTTTATATTGTTAAAATTACTTTACACCACTCAAATTTGTTGCCTATTCTTCTTAGGATCAAAGAATATTACATATTTATGACCATTCTAAAACAGCCGACAAACTATTTCACTTCAATTGTGTCCATTGAAACGGTGCTCTGACCTGATCCACATAATTTTCGGGAAAGGCTTTGAAATCATGTAATCCGATATGTTCGGAAGCAATCTTGTCTTTCGGATAATACACCGTTCCAAATATGATGTCCCAAAAGAGAATATTGTTTCCGTAGTTGGCATTGGC
>JAGQYH010000468.1 GCA_020436175.1 Bacteroidota bacterium | reverse complement strand
AATAGGAAAGTATTCTCTTACGGCTTCTGCATCAACATCATACTTATTGATCAGCAACTGCTCTTGAAGATAGCCTCGATCCCATGGATTCATGGTCTTGCCATCTCCCATTCCTAATTCTACTTGATAAGCTTTCAACTCTTCAATATCACCCTCTGCTTTAGGTTTTACCTTCACTTGTAATTCCTCCAAAAAATCCCACACCGCTTCAGGGGTTTTGGCCATGCCTTTCTCAATTTGATAATCTGCATAAGTTTCATATCCCAACAAATTTGCCAATTCTGTTCTCAGGCTAATAAGTTTTTCCAATACTTCCTCATTCACCGGATAAGCTCTGTTGTTGAACTTAAACAACAATTGTTTTCTTGCTTCGCTGGATTTGGCATTTTTCAAGAATGGGAATACATCCGGGTAAGACATGCCGATCTTATATTTTCCATCTTCCTGAAGTCGCGCTTTTTTATAATCTTCCGGCATACCTTCCATGTCCTTTTCATCGAGGTATAAGTAATCCTGGAAAGCAGCTATGTTGGAGTTAAACTCATTGGAAGTAGCAGAGATATCATCCATTAATGTCTTCAATTTCTCGCGATCTTCTTTTGGTAAAGCAAAACCGTTTCTTTCAAAATCTCGAACCGTTTCTGTTAAAAATTTCTCCTGCCAGCCGGTAAGCGATTTAGCCTCTTCTGTTGTGCTGTAAGCTTTAACAGCCTTATAAAGATCTTCGTTTAAGGTAATTTCATTATACAACTGAGAAATTTCGTTCTTCTTCACCAAAGCCGTATTTCGAATAGCAGAATCCGGACTGGCTACTGCCATCAATCCAATCATACCGCTTAAAGTATTGATCTCATTATCAATATCATCTAAAGCGACCATTGTATTGTCGAAGTTTCTTTCTGC
>JAGQYH010000467.1 GCA_020436175.1 Bacteroidota bacterium | reverse complement strand
TATTGTTAACGGTTGACAATAGTAAAATGAATTAATGGTCCAGAGATGGAAAACTCCTGCTTAAAAGCCTATGGCCTTGTTTGGAATACATACAAGGCTTTTTTATTTTCATTAAGAACGGCTTAAGCGTTATTTTAAACTGTTTCTCCAACTAAGTTATGCGTTAACAAATAATTGGCAATTTGAACCGCATTGGTGGCTGCACCTTTTCTTAAATTATCGGCCACTATCCACATATTTAACGTTTTGGGCTGAGATTCATCTCTTCGGATTCTGCCGACAAATACATCATCTTTATGCTGCGAACTTAAAGGCATGGGATAAATGAAATTATCAATGTCATCTTGAACAGTAACGCCTTTAAAGCTATCTAATAATTGTTTTACTTCTTCCAGATCGAATTCATGGTAGAATTCAACATTAACTGTTTCAGAATGTCCGCCCACAACCGGTACTCTAACCGCGGTGGCTGTAACACCAATGGAGTCATCTCCAAGAATTTTTCTGGTTTCATTCACCAGTTTCATTTCTTCTTTGGTATAAGCATTGTCTAAGAATACATCACATTGCGGCAAGCAGTTTTTGTCAATTTGGTATTTATATACCATTTTGGCAGGAATGCCTTGTCTTTCGGCCTCCCATTGCTCCACCGCTGCTTTTCCGGTTCCGGTGATAGATTGGTACGTAGAGATTACCAATCGTTTGATCCTATACTTTTTATGCAAAGGTGCCAATGCCATCACCATTTGAATGGTGCTGCAGTTTGGATTGGCAATGATCTTATGCGTTTCATCCAATTCATGAGCGTTAATTTCCGGTACGATCAGTTTCTTATCCGGATCCATTCTCCATGCCGATGAATTGTCAATAACGGTGGTGCCAACCTCTGCAAATTTTGGAGCCCACTCTAAAGAAGTACCTCC
>JAGQYH010000466.1 GCA_020436175.1 Bacteroidota bacterium | reverse complement strand
CAGGATGACAGACTTTAAAAACATAGATGACCTGTTCAAAACTAGTCAGGGCGATTGGAATGCCTCCCCTTCTACAAGCACTTGGGAGAACCTGTCAGATCAGTTACAAGCGCATGCCGCTGATAAAGAACATCACCAAAGAGTGGTCGTTAGATGGTCAATCGCTGCCTCAATATTATTGTTGCTTGGTCTTACTTATTTTTTTTTAAATATCTCGCCCACCGATTATAATGGACAAATAGCGCAAACCAATGAGGTGGAAATTCCAAAAAATATGGTTTCTACCTTTGATAAAAAATCAGAATTAAACTCAGACAAAATCAGTCCACTCCCATTAACAGAAAGTCCTTCCATCAAGCATAAATCGAACAACATTACCGCCAGAGATATAAATGCATCAACCGATAATGATCTTGCAGAACATTCGCCTCCTGCTGCCACTGGTTTGCAATCGGAAAAGATGGTCGGAAATGTCGCTACCAATCAATTGGAATCTGATGATCTGGCCAATAAGGATGTTGACGAATCAACACCTGCTTTTGGATACATCGAAGAAGATTACCAATTGGATACAGAAGCTGAAAGTATGGAAGAAGTCATTTTGTCGGAAAGAGACCAAACTGTTGTGGCCAACTACATGGGAATTGAGAAAGAACGTGCCAAACATGAAGCTGCTCAAAAAGAACAGAAAAAAAGTAAAAGAACAGCAAAAGAGTCTTTCATCCAAGATCAACATAACGGAATAGCTGCCGGAGCTGCCACTGATGTTAAAGAGAGAGATGCTTTTTATGAAGCAGACAATAAGGCCGGCGATTTCATCTTCACCAATAAAGTCATTTATATCTATTATAGCATCGGTAAAAATGCTTGTCATCAGGCCACCATAAAATTAATGGATGAGATAGGCGAATACTACCCTTGTGACA
>JAGQYH010000465.1 GCA_020436175.1 Bacteroidota bacterium | reverse complement strand
ACGTGGTTAAGCATAGATCGACCCATAGAGTTTAAACCGGTAGAGATCAATAATCCGATGGTTAAGAAAAAAGAAAAACCCTTTAAACATGTATGGATGAAAGCTAAAGGTGAAATGCCAAAAGACAAACCACTACAACAACAGGTGCTCGCTTATGCATCCGATTATAACTTATTATCAGCTGCCATACAACCTCACGGAGAAACGGCCAACTTTTCCAATATTAAAATGGCCAGTCTAGATCATGCCATGTGGTTTCATAGAGATTTTGATATGAATGACTGGTTGTTGTATGCCATTGATAGCCCCAGTGCTTCTAACTCAAGAGGGTTTACCCGTGGAAATATATTTACCAAAGAAGGAAAACTTGTGGCATCCGTTGTACAAGAAGGTTTAATTAGACCTATTTAAAAAGAAGAACAACATTTGAACTGTTACATAATAAAACTGAAATGAAAATATGTAAACTAATCATCACTATGGTCTTTCTGTTGAGCATTGTTTCATGTGAAACAAAACAAAAGCCATCTTCCCTACCGGAAGCCAATGAAAAATTAAGTACAATCTTTGACAACTATCGTTCGTTTCAATATTATACCTTTCCGCAATATGCTACTTATGAAGGATTTCATGATTATGATGATCGATTAGCGGATCAATCTATTGCAGCATATGATCGATATATTGATTCCATTAAATTGATCAAATCTGCTGTATTAACCATCGACAAAGCAGCATTGTCTCCTTCTAATCAATTGAACTATGACCTTTTTCTAGTTAAACTTAATGAAGACATTGATGAAAATGAGCTCAGAATTGGGAATTATCTTACCTTTTCTCAGCAAAACGGTTTTCATATTTATTTTCCACAAATTACTGGTATTCAACCACTTAAAACAGAAAAAGAGGTTCAAAATTATATTAAAAGGCTAGAACAATTCCAAAAAGAAGCCAACAGCATCATAGCTGACCTAAAAGAAGGCCAAGAAAAAG
>JAGQYH010000464.1 GCA_020436175.1 Bacteroidota bacterium | reverse complement strand
TTGCCAATTGCGGAGCGAAAATTGAGTCATGATATTTTACCGCCTGATTTTACAGAAGAAGAAATAGAAAAGATCAAGCACTTTGAAAGTGCTACTGCCAGAAAGGAGAAAAAGAAGACAGAAAAAAAATTGAGACGATTAGAAAAACATGCCCTTAAAATGAATAAGCGCGTTAACTCGTCAAAAAATTGAAATCGGCTTAAGAATGGTGCATAAGTGTACATTTCATCATTCAACGGTTATCATTACCTTCGTCGTTAATCTATCAGTATAAAAAACAAAGTCTTGAAAAAATTAGTTAAGTTTTTCCTTAACCTTATTCCACGCCCGGTATTAATTGCCTTATCTCCGGTGATCAGCGGTGTTTTTTCACTACTGCTTGCCGGCAATAAAGTACAATGCTATGTTTGTGAGAAATCGTTCAGAAAGTTTCTTCCCTATGGTTATGGTACGCCCAGAGAAAATGTCTTATGTCCGAATTGCTTATCGCTGGAGCGGCACAGATTGATATGGTATTATATTAACAACTATACTGATTTCCTTCAATCCAACTATAAAGTATTGCATATTGCGCCGGAACAATGTTTTTACCCAAAGTTTAAAGCCTTAAAAAATATTGATTATGTGACTGCAGATCTGGAATCTCCGCTGGCAGAAGTAAAAATGGATATTCAAAACATGCCTTTTGATGACAATGTTTTTGATGTGGTACTTTGTAACCATGTTTTAGAACACATACCCGATGATAAAAAAGCCATGCATGAAATATTAAGGGTGATGAAACCCGGTGCTTGGGCTGTTTTACAAGTACCCATGAAATCAGGGGCAGCTACTACCTTCGAAGACCCATCCATTACCGATCCGAAAGAAAGAGCCATCCACTTTGGACAGTATGATCATATAAGATTGTATGGAGCCGATTATGGTGATGTTTTAAGAAAAGAGGGATTTATTGTGGAAGAATTGGATATTCCAAAAGCCATAGGGCCGGAATT
>JAGQYH010000463.1 GCA_020436175.1 Bacteroidota bacterium | reverse complement strand
TAGGTGAAAACAGTCATTAATTCACGTTATTTATCAACTAACTATATTAGGTTATAAAACAAAGATATGATTAAAATAGTCGTGATCATATAAATCAGTGTCAATGGCAAGCCCACTTTGAAGAAATCTTTGAAACTATAACCACCCGGACCAAACACCATGAGGTTTGTCTGGTAACCAATAGGCGTAATAAAACTGGCTGATGCGGCAATGGCTACCACCAAAATAAAAGGCTTAACGGGATAGCCGCCATGTACAGAAAGGGCTATGGCTATTGGCAAAGAGAGCGAAGCAGCTGCAATATTGGTCATAAATTCGGTTAAGATATTCGTGACAATATAAATGCCGGCTAAGATTCCGATCACCCCTAAAGGCGCAAACACAAAGATCAGTTTATCTGC
Organism: Bacteroidota bacterium; assembly: GCA_020436175.1. Lineage (GTDB taxonomy): Bacteria > Bacteroidota > Bacteroidia > Chitinophagales > JADIYW01 > JAGQYH01. The sequence continues at coordinate 609 of JAGQYH010000463.1, read as the reverse complement.
CAAAAGATCTGCTGTTCCGGTTTTGGATATGGCTGTGCCAAGAGCTAAAGCAAAAGCGGCTAATACCAATAAATTGGTATCTATCAAATTCTTTAATTCCCTGAAGGAAATGATCTTACCAACAGTCATAATGCCTAATAATATGATCAAACTACTGAACAAGCTAAGCACATTCAATGCCGATAAGGCAATAGAAGCTAATAAACCGGAAATAACAATTAATGATCGTCTGACATCCAATTTGTTAAGGTCTTTAACTTTGGACAAAACATAGAAGTTAGGTCGATTGGCGGAACGTTTTTCAAAATCCTTTCCGGCCAGCAACAGTAAAACATCACCCGATTCCAAAACAATATCACCTATTTTGCCATGCACTCTGGTGCCATGACGATGAATAGCCACCACACTGGCATCGAAGCGACTTCTGAAATCAGTTTCCTTAACGGTATTGTCTACCATTACAGAGTAAGGCGCTATGATCACTTCTATAAGTTCATTCTTTTCTGAGTTAAAGTTTTCAGAGACCTTCGGAACACTCAAACCGGGCAAATCTTCTAAAAGATCGGAAATGGTATTTACATCTCCGGCAAATAAAAGTATATCAGCTGC
>JAGQYH010000462.1 GCA_020436175.1 Bacteroidota bacterium | reverse complement strand
GTTCTTACCACAAGTCGTAAAATCTGCAAGAGTTATGAAAAAATCGGTGGCATATTTGCAGCCTTTTATTATGGCATCACAAAGTGGAGAAAGTAAAAAATTAGGGAAGGTTTTGTTGGCAACTGTAAAAGGTGATGTACATGATATTGGTAAAAATATTGTGGGCGTTGTATTGGCTTGTAATAATTTTGAGGTAATAGATTTGGGTGTAATGGTTCCAACCGAAAAATTATTAGACGAAGCTATCAAACAAAATGTAGATATGATTGGTGTGAGTGGATTGATTACGCCATCTTTAGATGAAATGGTAGATGTAGCCAAAGAAATGGAACGTAGAAATTTCAAATTACCATTACTAATTGGAGGTGCTACAACATCAAAATTACATACTGCAGTAAAAATAGAGCATCATTATTCAGGATTTACGATTCACGTGTTAGATGCGTCTAGAAGTGTGCCTATTGCTACGCAAATTATGAATGAACAAGATCTTGAAAAATTGCAAAAAGAAACAAGAGCTGAATATGTTGCTATGCGAGATAGGCATAATAGTAAAAAAGAAACCAAAGAATATTTAACAATAGAAAACGCAAGGAAGAATAAAACGCAAATAGATTGGGCAAATTATACGCCACCAAAGCCAACATTTATCGGCACAAGAACTTTTGTAGATTATGATTTAGCTGAATTAAGAAATTATATCGATTGGACGCCATTTTTTCAAGTTTGGGAACTACACGGAAAATATCCAACAATTCTCGAAGATAAAATTGTTGGAAATGAGGCTAAAAAATTATTTGCTGATGCAAATGCTATGTTGGATAAAATCATTGCAGAAAAATGGCTTACCGCAAAAGCCGTAATTGGATTCTTTAAAGCCAACTCTATCAATGATGATGATATTGAAATTGTAGCTGACAATAAAATAAAAATCTTACATCATTTAAGACAACAAAATAAAAAAGCTACAGGCCTACCAAACTTTTGCTTGACAGATTATATTGCACCTATTGAATCTCAA
>JAGQYH010000461.1 GCA_020436175.1 Bacteroidota bacterium | reverse complement strand
TTAAAATATATAAAAGAAAACACCAAAAAGGAAATTTGGGTAACGGAATGGAATTCCATAAAATTCGGCCATTGGGGCGATGAGCAATCTTGGGCGAGAAATACATCGGTTCATTTGGAATACATCAAGAAGTATATCGACATTTTTGACCAATATGGTGTCACTATTTCAACATTTCATAAGCTGGCAGGTCCCATGGAAAATGCGGCCTACAACGCCATCGATGTTGACAATGGCAAATGTTATCCCACCCCGGTTTTTGATGTTTTAAAAAAGTACTATTAGTAAACTGACCATTCAACATGCTGTTACCTATAATTATTCTTTTGGCTATTGATCTTTATGCTTTTCAAGCAGTAAGAACTGTATTGATCGATTCCCCTACCTTTAAATTAATTCTAACTGTAGCCTACTGGATGATCAGCATAGCACTTTACATTGGTGCCATCGCCATCATGCAGCGAGAATTTAACACTACTACCCTGGCCATTCGAATAGTGTTTGGCGCCATCATCACCTTTGCCGTAGCAAAATTGTTTATTGTCTTATTTCTTTTGGCCGAAGATAGTGTACGTTTAGTGAAATGGGCTGTCCATCAATTATATACACAACCCATCACCGGAGTGAAACAACATGGCATTACACGTTCTCAATTCATTAGCAAAATGGGATTGTTGGCCGGTGGATTTATGCTCGGCTCCTTTGTCTGGGGAATGGTAAAAACGGCTTACAATTATAAGATTAGAAAAGTAAGAATTCCATTAGCACAGTTAAAAAGCAGTTTTAAAGGACTGAAGATTATCCAAATTTCAGATCTACATTTGGGCAGCTTTATTGGCACAGAAGCCATAGAACATGCCGTTAGGATCATAAATGAACAGCAGGCAGATGTTATTTTCTTTACCGGTGATTTGGTGAATGCCCATGCAATGGAAGCAGAACCGTTTATACCGGTACTATCTCAACTCCAAGCAAAATATGGGGTTTACTCTACCTTAGGTAATCATGATTATTACGGTACTGAAGCCGATTTGGCCAGAATCAAA
>JAGQYH010000460.1 GCA_020436175.1 Bacteroidota bacterium | reverse complement strand
CTTATTGATGATTACAAAGTCAAAGCCTTTGCCGGCATTCCGGATTCGCTGTTGAAACAGGAGGAATTACTTAAAATGGAATTGGCAGATCTGAATAATCAATTAATCGAACAGCCCGACAATTTAATTCTGAAACAAGAATTGTTCTCAAAGAAGGAAGCCTTTAATACGCATATTGAAGATTTAGTGGCTAAATATCCTAACTACTATAATTTAAAGTTTAACAATGAGGTGGCTTCAATCAATCAGATCAAGGAAGCGATTCTTCAAACCAATGAAAACTTAGTGGAATATGCCACAGATGATACTGCTTACTATGCGCTATTGATCAATGATCGACGTGCAGAAATTTATTATCTCGGCAATAAACATTCTATCAATTTGCAAATTGAAAAATGGAGAAAAGCCATCACTTCTCTACAACAAAACTCTACTGCTGAGTTAGGTGTAAATTTATACCGACTGCTATTTAAACCTTATGAAGAAGAATTATCCGGCAATAAGATCATTATCATCCCCAGTGGTTCATTATTCTACCTAAACTTTGAAGCCTTAAAACGAGAAACAACCGCAACTGATTATTTGATTCATCAATACGATATTCATTATGCTCTTTCCGGCAATGTTCTGTTCGAACAATCAAAGATCAAGAAAAAGTCTTCCGGTTATCCGGTTATCGTTGCTCCCGGATTTGAATCCAACATTAAAGCCTCCTATCAAAATTCGTTGAATGGATCAGAAGAAATAGACAAAGAATTCATAAATACTGTTCGTCAGCCTTGGTCGGTGAAAATGGCCAATTATATGTCCAAAAGATATCGAGGAAATGCATTGATTGGAGAAGCCGCTTCTGAAACAAACGTCTTGCAAAATCTTAACAACAGTTCCATCATCCACTTTGCAACGCATGCCATAGCTGATGAAGAAGATCCATTACGGTCAAAGTTGGTTTTAGCGAAAGATAAAGATCAAGACCAAAATGATGGTTATTTACATGCCTACGAATTTTATAACTTGTCGCTTCAATCTGAATTAGCTGTGTTAACCGCC
>JAGQYH010000045.1 GCA_020436175.1 Bacteroidota bacterium | reverse complement strand
TCTGCTCCATATTGCGCAATCACTTCATCAGGGTTTACAACATTGAATTTGGATTTCGACATTTTCTCCACTTCGCTTCTAAGATCGATGTATGCTCCCTTTTCATCCGTTTTCCAATCAACATCCTTTTCAATATCAATATTTTCAAAACGATTATCCGCTTTGATCAAAGACGCCAATTGTTCCTTTTTAATTTTGTTTCCGGGTCCTGTAAATTGCAAGGGAACTCGTACTCCACTCGGAAAATTCTGAATTGCGCCATCCGGCACAATCAGCGATTGCCCTTGTATCATTCCTTGATTGACCAATTTTTTGTAAGGTTCTTCTGTCACCACCCAGCCATTGTCCTTAAAGAATTTATGCCAAAATCTGGAATACAGTAAATGTCCAACGGCGTGCTCTGTTCCGCCAATATACAAGTCAATATCTTGCCAATAATCAACTGCCTGTTTGCCGACAAATTCATTTTCATTGTGCGGATCCATATACCTCAAGAAATACCAACTCGATCCCGCATAGCCCGGCATGGTGTCCGTTTCTCTCAGCTTATCCTCTCCCAATTCAGTCAGCCATTCTTTCGCATTATACAATGGTCCTTTCCCACCACCGGCCGGCTTAAACGCCTCCATTTCCGGCAATGTTAATGGCAATTCTTCCAATGATAATGGATTCGGAATATCATTTTCGTAAAAGATCGGGAATGGCTCTCCCCAATACCGTTGACGGCTAAATCCGGCATCTCTCAAACGATAATTGACCTTACTCTTTCCGATGCCCATTTCCTCGATCTTCTGATTCATCAATTGAATAGCATCCGGCACTTCCATGCCATTGATAAAATCAGAATTGATCATAATGCCCAACTTATCCGCTTTAGTAGCACCGGGATATTTTGATTTATCGATCACATCAATCACCGGAATATTGAACTTATTGGCAAAAGCTTCATCACGTTCATCATCACTCGGCACCGCCATAATGGCTCCGGTTCCATATCCTGCCAATACATATTCGCTGATATAAATAGGTAATTTATCACCATTGAAAGGATTGATGGCATAAGCTCCCGTAAAGGCTCCTGTGACCTTTTTCTCCTGTTGACGTTCTACTTCAGATCTGCTGTTGACATAGGCTACATATTCATCGATCTCTTTTTGCTGCTTCGCGGTAGTGATCTTAGATATCAGTTCATGTTCAGGTGCCAGCACCATAAAAGTAGCACCAAAGATGGTATCAATTCTAGTAGTAAAGATCTCAAACTCGTTTTCACCATCATCCGTTTTAAAAAATACTGATGCCCCGTATGATTTTCCGATCCAGTTTCGTTGCATTTCTTTCATGGAGTCCGTCCAATCCAAATCATCCAAACTCGTAAGTAATCTTTCCGCATAGGCCGTAATTCTCAAGAACCATTGCGTCATTTTCTTTTGCTCTACCGGAAATCCACCTCTCTCTGAAACACCTTCTTTCACTTCATCATTGGCCAAAACAGTACCTAATCCTTCACACCAATTTACCATGGACTCGGATTGATAGGCTAATCTATAGCACATTAATACATCACTCTTTTCTTTGGGAGACATAAGCTGCCAAGTGTTTGCATCAATAACAGGAGTATCTTCATTACAAGCTGCCTGTATATTAGCATTCCCTTCTTTCTCTAATATAGCTTTCAATTCCTCTATTCTTCTGGCTCCGTCTACAGTAACATCATACCAAGAATCAAACAATTGAAGAAAAATCCATTGTGTCCATTTATAATATTCCGGTTTAGAAGTATTGACCTCTCTACTCCAATCATAGCAAAAGCCAATTTTATCTAATTGCTGTTTGTAGGTGGCGATATTTTCAGCTGTGGTAACTGCAGGATGCTTACCGGTCTGAATGGCGTATTGCTCAGCAGGCAATCCAAATGCATCAAATCCCATGGGGTGAAGCACATTAAAGCCTTTTAGTTTTTTATATCGGGAAATGATATCTGAAGCGATATATCCCAGCGGATGCCCAACGTGTAACCCTGAACCTGACGGATACGGAAACATATCCAATACATAATATTTGGGCAAGCTGGAATCATTATTCACCTTATACACCTCGGCTGCTGCCCATTTTTGCTTTACTCTTTCTTCTATTGCTTGAAAATTATAATCCATGGTTTACATTCTGTTTAGTATCAGAAGTCTGCAAAGTTATAGATTTCTTTATGCCTACAATATGAATGAAATATTGTTAACGAAATAAAAATTAGCGGAAGCTTAGTCTTGTGTTATTGACCAACCAATACTATTTATGGAATAATACATATACAGATAGGATTTAACATAATTTTATACATTTTACATGACATATGTCATTCTTTAGCCTTACTAAAAACCCTTATATTTATAAAAACGATGTATTATGGGACTATTTGATTGGTTTAAAAAGAAAAAACCGGAAGGCGAATCAGTAAAGCCAACTGATCAGGCAAAGGAAAAATTGAAAGACTTGAAAGACAAGGCTGATGAAGTGGTCAATAAGGCTAAAGACAATGCCGCTCACCTTGGAGAAGAAGCCAAAAATGCATTTGAAAAACTAAAGGATCGAGTGGAGGACATTGCAGATGATATTGAAGACAAGGCGGAAAGCATTGCCCAAAAAGCAAAGGAAGGTGCTGCCCATTTAACAGATGATGCTAAGGCTCTCTCTCATAAAGTTAAAGAGCAGGTTGAAAAAATGGCAGATGATATTGAAGACAGAGCTGAACATTTAGTGGCGGATGCCAAAAAGATGGCAGAGAAAGTAAAAGATCGAGCCGAACATTTTGCTGAGGATATAGAAGACCGTGCCGAAAATGCAGCAAAAAAAGCCAAGGAGGGTGCTAAAAATTTGGCTGCCGATGCCAAAGAAATGATGGACAAAGCGAAACACAAAGCAGACGACACAAGTCAAAAAGCAAAGGATACGGCTACAAGCTTAGCCAACTCCGCCAAAGAAAATGCAGAAAAGGCAGCAGACAAAACAAAATCAACTGTTGATGATTTGGCAAGTAAAGCCAACCAATTAGAAAGTGATATTAAAGAAACTGCAGCAGATGCATTGGCTAAAGCCCAAAAAGCAACGGATGAAGGCTTTGATAAAGCCAAAGAGCAAATTCACAAACTAAAAGACGGAGATAAGGCTTGAATGTCAAATCATAAATTATTGGAAAGAAGAGGAGGCTTTCGATTGAAGATGTTTCATTAAACAATTTCTGCTTGGTTAAGCAAGCAATTTTTTACAAACAAAAACCTTACATCCGGGCTTTAAATCTATTGTTGTAGGTATTCTCATTCGATACGAAAAGCACCAATATGGGCATTGATCTTTCCGCTCTTTCTATCCTCAAAGTATTTTTTAAGTGCAAAAGTGGACGATGAAAAAGCAATTTCAGACCAAGGTATTTCATCTTCCGTAAACAATTGGCATTCTGTGCTCTCAAATCCACAACCAAATTCGCCATTAATTAATTTACCATAAAAATGAATATACACCTGATTCGCCTGCGGTAAACTATAAACCGCCAACACACCATCCATATCCACTTGTGCTTCGGCTTCTTCCCAACATTCTCTCTGTGCTCCTTCCTCGGCTAATTCATTATTTTCCAAGTAACCGGCCGGTATATTCCAATAACCACTTCTGGGCTCTATAGCTCTTTTGCAGAGCAATACTTTATCCTCAAAATAAGGTAATACGCCCACCACCAATGTTGGATTCGTATAGTGGATCACTTTACAGCTTTTGCAATAATATCGTTTGATCGGATCATTTTCTATGGTTTCCAAACTTACTTTTTCACTACAATTACTGCAAAAATTCATTGTTTTCTGATACATCTAACGAAGGTATAGAATTGATAGAATAAGCGTAAAATATTCCTTTATTTTCTTTGAGAAAACTCGGAAGGAAAAATCCCTGTTTTGTACTTTTTGATCAATGATTGATCAGAGAATCGATACCGATAGCAAAATCCTTCTTGCAATAATCCTACGGCATCATTCAGATAAAATTCATCCTCATCTTCATTTAAGATAAATCCATAAATGTATAACTGCCCGCCATCCAGCCAAGTTTCAGCAGGCCATTCGTTATCCATAACCGATAACTGCATGATGTCAAATGCATTGATACCATCATCCGGATCTGATACAATAAAATACAACTCATCTTTTGCTGTATTGATCTGAAGCGAAGATGCGCTATACGTTTCGTCCTGAAAATAAATGGAGGTTTCAATAGTTTCCGACAAAGGATTAATTTTAAAAATGCCACCTATCTCCTCCTCTAGGCCACCATCACACAAGGCCCAGATTCTATTATTCTTATCGACCACCAAACTATTGCAACCTTGTGACAATGGATAATAATGTTCAACCGAATGATCTATTGGATCAATAACCAACATACCCTTTCTAGAGCCGGGAATATTGTTAACCAATATTTGTTGAATGGTGACATATAGTTTATTCTCGTGCAGTAACATTTTATTGGTCCAACCGCCTACCTCTATTTTATCTTTTATAGCATAAGTTGTGGCATCCAACACTGTGATCTGATCAGCGTACAAATCCGTAACAAACAGCTCATTATGAAATCCTAACACCTCCCGCGGTGAGTTTAATCCGGTAATGGTAGCGATGCTCTCGAAAGTAATGCTATCCACCACTTCTATTTTCTGAGAATTATTGACTGTAAGAAATGCTTTACCTTGATAATAGTTAATAGACTGAAATACATCACCCAACGGACGACGGTTGACACCTTCAAAAACTTTGTTATACATGGAATCTTCCACCAAGTCTAAAAAGGACAATGATGCCTGACCAAAAGTGAAACCACCTTCATTAACAATCCAAAAACCGGGATGGGTTAAATTGGGCACTGACGGATTAACACCAATGGGACCTGCCGTTTTATCATTAATACAAGAAGCTGTCAGTACAACACAAAGCACCGATAGTCCTATGAACTGATTTAATATGCTACTTTTTTTCAAATCCATAATTGATTGAAATCTGATAATATCTGCCCGGCATTGGAATATGTGCTATTTCCTGGTAATAATGATTTCCCGTCAAATTATTTACGCCAAATGAAAGGGAAATGGAATGTTGATCATCTTTTGAAATATATCGATATCCCGCTAACAAATCCACCATCCAATATTTTTGTAGATAATAAGAGTTGCTTCCGGTGATAAATCTTTCAGAAGTATATTGAGTTGTAATACTTGTAAAAATACCTTTGAAACTGATATAGTTATTCAGTTTTAGCTGATGAACCGGCACATAAGGTAATTGTTTGCCTATGGTCAAATCATTGGGAAACAATACCTCTGAACTAGTTAAGTTCGATTGATTGGTAGAAACAGCATAGTTGTAGAACTGACTGCCATAAAAAATAAAATCCTTAGTTTCATTATCTATTCGGAAGGTATTGCTCAACTTAAATCCTCTGGAATGAACAGAAGTTAGGTTAATTGGCTGCCAGTAGATTTTGTTTGTCGGCACCCAAATGATCATATCTTTTAACCAAATTCCATAGGCTTCCATTTTGGACAGAAAAGTAAAATCCACCTTATTGCTATTAATGACATTTCCATAACTCACCTCACCATTCAACTGCCAAGCGCTTTCCTGCTGAAGATCTTTGTTACCGGAAGGTTTGAAGTAAAGATCATTTATAGTTGGATTCCTGATGTTTCTATGTCCTGATACTCCAAATTTTAACGGAATGTTTTTTAACGGCTGCTGTGTAATCGCGATATTTCCTGCTACATTAAATTGCGCTGTAGAACTGAATTCACCTCTTACGATGGACGACAGATCAAGTCGGAGTTTGCTTAAATTCCAGTTCCACATGGATGATAAAGCTCCTTGAATTTGTTTCACTTTATCAATATCGCTGCCGGTGGCAATATCATTTAGCCAATTGGCTCCTAACTTTATGGTATGATCATTTACCTTATACCGAAGTGTTTCATTTATGACCAGTTTATGAGCATTGTAATTTGAATAGGTATTGATCGTACTTCCGCTTCTCTCTTCATAACCAAATTGATCGAAAACATAGCCGATGATCAAATTATTTTGCCAACTGTTCTTCTTAAACTTCCAATGATTGGATAATCGAAAAATATCATCTTGTTGATTGGCATTATTGTTTGGACTTAAAATACTGGCAGGTAAGTGTCTGTCAATTGTAGAATAGAGTAAATTGAATTGCCATGAATTGCTTTCATTTATACGCCATTCAAATCCAGGTTGAACAAACCATTTTTTGTATCCTGCATTCGATTGTCTCTTTACTTCAATTGGTATTTGACTATAATCTTTATATTTAAAATCATTCTCTGCTCTATCGAATCCAACATTCAACTTCAGTTTTAATTTTGAGGACATCAATGTTTGGCTACCGCTCAAAGCTACTCCCCACTGGCCGAAGCTTCCTCCTGTAAAAGATGCCTTCATCCCTGAGGAGGATCGATAATAATTTTCCATGATCACCGCTCCGCCCATCTGACTTCCTGTAAACCTGTAGGCATCCGATGATTTTAAAATGCCGACGGCCAGATCGCTGTTAAAATTGTAAGCAGATATATCTGTGATACCAATGGTAGAGCTGTTGACAGGCAAACCATTCCAAAATACCTGTGTATGTCTTGGTTGTAAACCATCAAGAGAAATGGTCGCAAATCCACCTTGCCCGTACTCCTTCACAAATGCGTGACTGAAATTTGATAAATATCCTTCTACATCCGTAATGGAGTTGTATAATTCAGCAGGAAGAAATTGATCAGGAACTGCCAAATCCGTTGATCTGAAATCAATGATCTCTACCTCAAACAACTCTACACTATCCTTGACTTGTGCCATACTCCTATTTAAACACATTGACAGCATGAGTATAGAAACAAAAAGGGCTGTCAACTTATGCCTTATGGAAAATGAATGTTGATCACTCATCCACCACAATTAATTTTGAGTAATAAAATTGATGTTGTGCACTAACCATCCAAATAGTATAAACTCCGCCGGGCAAAGTATTCGGCAGCGAAAAAGAGGTAGTTCCATTTAAAACCTGTTTGCGACCATTAATATCGATCAAAACCAACTCCTCCATTGGCTCCTGACTATTCAACCTAAAACTTTGACCCGGTGCCAATAAGGTAGGATAAACAGTCATTAATTTTGCATAATTATTATCAAAACCAACACTTTGCAATTCTAAACCCGAAGATGCATAACCATCACCATGGCCGCCTTTATAAGCTGTTTGTGCGCTTACGGAAACAAAACAAAATAAGAATGTGATGCACAACATTGCTTGAACAGGAAAACTATTGATTCTTATTCTATGTATTATGATTTTCATTCGAACATATTATTTGAGATGACACCTCTGCCGCCTACCGTTCCGGTAGCAGTATTGTTTCCGGTGAAAAATATATAGAACCTATCCGAGATAGCAAGATCTCTAAAGCCGGATAATATGCCACTATTCCAGCCGCCTCCTCGTAATCCGGCCGTCAAACCGGAGACGGCTTCCCAATGCGCTTCATTGGCATCGCCATTGGAAGTTAATTGACCATCACCATGATCACCTTCAAATGACAAACCATTTTCACTGACATTGACGCACCATTCCCATAAATTTCCGCTCATTTCCATAGCGCCATAATAGGCGGCTCCACTAGCTGCACGAGTTGTAGTTGATTTTCCCGCAAAACCACAACGCAATGGTCCGGATGGTAAACAGTAGCCATAATTGGCAATACCATAACCAGGTGGAATGGCATCGAACACAGCCTCATCCTCTGTGGCCGATAAGTTTGGTTGAAGAGTATTGACAACCTGCTCATTTCCCCAAGCCAATTCCAAGGGTTGAGGTGCTTCCGGTCCACGACAGATTTTTTCAAATTCAAATTCTGTCATAGGTCTTAGCCCTGCCCAATCCAAATAGGCCGTTATATGCCCCCATGTTAAAAAGTTACAGGCAACATTCTGGCCGTCATCATCATCACCGAAAATGTTGTTACCGTTAGCATCACAGCCATACACCTCTCCTATCTTTTTTATAAAATTTCTTTCTCCATCGATATGATCTTCTTCAACAAAACACAGTGACTGAAAACTTTTATTGATCTTTCTATTCTGCTGTTGTGTAGGCGTTAATGTGTTCAAAAAATCAGCATATTGTTGCTGACTGATCTCGTATTTCATAGAATAAAATGCATGATACCCCTTTGGATAACCGGAAGGAATATCGTCAAAAGGAGCGTAATCATCATTGGTATATAAGTTGCCGACTGTTTGTCCTACCGGAATGCTCTGCTCTGAATTGATCTCATAAGGCTGCCCGCTTCCAAAAGTGATAAAACTATAATTACTGATACTATCACCAATAAAAAAGGCAGCTTCTTCCACATAAACCATTTCAATTGCAAACAATCGTACTTCGCTATACACAGCCGCCAGATCTGGCATGTCCGTTTCCACTCTTAAATCGGAAAGGATTGCTCCTTCTCCATTTTGAGCTCTCCGAACCATTACTCCAATTTGGGAAAAGGCTACTTTAGCTTCTAATAGTGCATCCACTTCAACACCGGAAAATTTGATTGGAATGGACTCCCATTGCTGATCAACTATTCTTTTTGCCTTACCAAACACCCAAATTGCATCATGGTTAAACGGAGCAATAGAATCATGATAGTGCCAACTGTTCTCCCATGAAATTTGGCATTGCAGCACATTATCATCTTCTAATGTCAAATTGTTCAACTGAACATTATTGCCTCGGCAAAACAATGGCAGCAAAAAAATCAATATGAGTCTTATGCGAGTCATTTATTGCTTGTAAAATTGAAATGATTTGGTATTTGAACCATTTACCATATTGATAAAATAAGTGCCAGATGGCAAACTTGAAACCGGAATAATACTTTCACTATCAACCGAATAAACCTCCTTGCCTAACACATTATAAATTGTATAGAAAGTTCCTTCAATTGGGTTTTGAATATAAAGTTGATCTGCCACAGGGTTCGGATACACCGATACATCTTTAAACAGAGCGGCATTGGACGACAAAACCGATAGAATATCAACGGTAATATAATTACACAACGGGTTGAGTTTATCATCGCAAATTTTAAGTGTAAAAGCATCGGCACTTCCCGGACTTAAAGATTGATAACGAACCACACCGGCAGCCGGAAAAGTAACCACGCCATTCAGCGGGGCCATTTGAAGTTCGCTTCCGACTAAACCATCACCATCCGGATCGCTTGCCACATCAGATAATTGAATCACGATCACTTCTCTACTATCAATCTCCAAACTTGCCCCAACTGGAGCATTATTGAAATGAATACCAATTGCTTCCGGTGCTATACCTACAGGAAAATCATATTGGTAGGTCCCATTTCCTTCAAAAGAATAACCATTATTGTAAGAAAAGAAATCAGTGGCTGTCACATAAAACTCATCATTGATATAGTCGAATGCGAAAGCAGTTACCGGTGTATTAATGATGGCAATAAATGTATCCAGATCAACGCTGAGTGCGCCAATGCCGTCTTCAAACAAGGCCACTATTTTGCCATCTATCAGGAGCGCTTCGTTTCTATATCTTGAAGTATTTATCTCCACTCCTGTCGGTTGTGTCATACTTTGACTATTGCTGATGACATAAGTTGTAATCGTGTTGGATACTTCATTCAAACTATAAATTTTAGAATCATCGGCCACTAATCGGCCAACTTCATTTCCATTGTTATTTAATGATATGTTTTGCACCCATTGATTGGTGGTAAGATCAACTTGTGCCAAATAGCCCATGGTATCGTTATAGCAACCAAATGGTGCGCAAGCATCTGTATTTCCTTTTTCATTCTGACCGACATAGAGCTGATCATTTACAATAACCATCGTTCCTCCACTGGAAGTAATTTCATGTATGGTATCAATTATACTCAAATCTCCTTTATCAAAAATGTAAAGATTGTTATTGGTTTGTCCATAGAAATTGGTGGCCAGTAGTTGGTCTTCATAAATGGCTAATTGATGCGTGCTCGTTCCCGGAAAATCGATCATGGCTACTCGTTCATAGGTGTCTAAATCGTATTTTGCAATAACATTTTGTGCGGCCACATAGGCATAATCACCCTCAATAATAATATGTTGAACAGCATTAACAGGTAAAGTATCAAAAACCGTATAGGTGCCTGCTATTGGATCAAAGGATGCTAAATTAGTTTGCTCCATAGGATTGCCGAATTGTCCGCCATTGGCAATGATCAATTGATTGATATCATCCTGAGCAAAAGAAAATTGAAAGCAACAAAAAGTGAAGAAGAATGTAAAATATTTGGTCATAGCTAATTTTTATTTCAGAGTAAAAAGCTATGAATGAGATAACGGCTATTGTGTTAATATCGCTTCGATCAATTCATGTCCCTCTACCCTGAAGGATTCAAAAATTTAATAATTACGGCAGGTCTTCTGACTTACTCCAAGTTGTTCACCTTCCCATCCATATTCAACGGACAGTGGCATGCAAAACAACATAATAAAGAGCTTACAGCAGCAGGGACTGTATCGGACTTTCACCGATTTCCCTTTTAATTTGATCTCTCAAAACCACAATTCAAGTGTAAAGATGATAAATAAATTTGAATTAGCCGCATTCGAAATTCATGGAGTAAAAATTTATTGATCGCGGTTAAAACATTTTCAGGCTATTATGTTAAGCTAGAGAAAAATATTATGATTTGGTTTATTATGTTTATCATTATATATGAAGTGGCGTTTGATCATACTAATTAACTGGTTATTGGTAAGCAGTCTTTCTGCACAGCCCCACAATAATTTTATTTTCGAATCCGATTCCATTCGACAGCATACCATTCCATTCAAGGAGATCAACAACCTTATTCTATTGCCGGTCTCTTTAAATCTAAGTGATACTTTATATTTTATTTTGGATACCGGTGCGGAAAATATCATTCTGTTCAGTTCAGAATTTGAGGACATACCAATTGACACTACCAATCTTAGAAAGGTAAAGGTGGGCGGTATCGGTGAAGGAGATGCAATCGAAGCCTATGTAAGTCCGGGCAATCATATTTCAGTAGGAGACGTTGAAGGTAATAACCTGAATTTGATCTATATAAAAGATGATTTATTGAAATTCTCAGACTTACTGGGACATCCCGTGCATGGAATTTTAGGTATTTCAATATTCAAATCTTTCATTGTTGAGATCAATTATTTCACTAAAAAAGTCACCTTTATACGCCAAGATGTTTTTAAACCTAAACGAAGATATAGCCATATTGATCTGGAAATGAGAGGCAATAAGCCTTATATCGAATTGCATTTGGAAATGCATCCAAGGATCAACTTGGTTTCTTATCTTTTGGTAGATTTGGGCGAATCCAAACCATTGAGCCTATATTTAGACAGCCATGAAAGTATATTTATTCCGGAGCCAAGTTACTATACTAACTTGGGCAAAGGTTTAACCGGGTTGGTGAATGGCAGAGTAGCTCGTATCAGCGGTCTAACTATTGATCGATATGAGTTAAAAAACATTTTAACTGCCTTTCCGGATGTAGAAGATATAAAGCATACTGCCCATATTGAAGAAAGAAATGGAAGTTTGGGTGCCGGTATCATCAAGCGATTCGTTTCGATATTCGACATTAATAATGAAACGCTATACCTCAAACGAAATGGTATTTTAAGGCAGCCCTTTATGTACGACAAAACGGGCTTGATCTTGGTATCTGAAGGCGAAAATTTTGACCAAATAATTGTTACCGGTGTAATTAAAGGCAGTGCCGGAGATAAGGCCGGATTGAAGGTTAATGACAGAATTATTGGCATTGGTGACGAAAGTATTGAAGGAGAAAAATTAGGCAGTGTGCTTAATATTATAGAGGAAAGCGGCAGAAAATTTGTTATAACAGTGGTTAGAAATGAAGAACAAAAAAGAATGAAATTAAGAATGTTTTAAAAGAAAAGAAGTCACATTGCTGTGACTTCTTCATCCAGATACCACTTTGGAGAAAAGTAATCATCTGAAAAACTTTACTTGAAATCAAAGATATTACACGCTTTAAAAAATCATAAGTGTAAAGTGTTATTTTATTTTAACTTAACACCCTTAATGACAATTTTACTATTTGTGGTAAATACTGTGTAATGTTATTTCTTCAATTGAAATAATTGTAAATTGCTTATTAAAAAACCCGCAATTGACCTATGGTTCTGTGACAATCAATGTTAAAACGGTACTTGCGTATCCACCCCAAATACCAACAGCATCTTCTCCGTTAATATTTGAGGCTAAGATGGTGAATGAGCCAAAGGGACTTCCATTGTTACTTTTTTCATTTTCAACCGTTCGCCAAAATTGATAATGTTCTTGCGTGATATTGCATAATTTTACTTCAGCTGTATCTCCCGGCGACCAATATCCATCCACATCAAAATCGGGATCTTCTAATTTTGCTCTTTCGGTTTGACCTTTTGCGACTGAAAAGGGAATGCTTTCTCCGTTAATAAAGGCATCGTCAAACACCGATGCTGTTGAGGTAAGCCACGCTCCTCCATTGACTCGGGTAAAGTATCGATAAAAATTGCCTAGTGTATCCGGCTCCTTAAATCGGGTTCGTAATTGAAACAAGGTATCTATCTCGCTATTGGGATGATCTTCTACCCAAAGTGAATCCATATTGACCAAACCCGGTATGGAAGTTATAGCGGTTAGCTCCCTCGTTCCAAAAGTTGAATCATTGACTAAATTAACTGACAATCCATAAGCCTGATTTACTTCTCCGATAAAATCAATATCCGCCGGAGCAACAGTATAAAAAGTAAAATTGGGAAGATAAATGCTAAAACTATCTAAAGTTGCCTGATCTACTTCAAATCCGATAAATTGCTCCAGTGTTGGTGCTATCAAATCAAAATCTTCGGGGGAAAGATCCAACAAAGCTTGTTTATTGTATTCCATTAATGTGACCGTTCTGTTGCCATCCGTTACATTTATCACGGCATTTTTAAGAAGTAGTTCATCGAGATCGTTAAAATTTACATTCCCGAAGAAAGGAAAACTTTTAGAAAGTATGACCAAAGGAGGATGCCCATTCTCAATAGAACCTTCCACCACAATTTTTGTTTCATTGATGGGTAATTCATAGTTCACCACCGTTTCGCAACTTAACGCAAACAACCCAAGAAGCAGCAATGATATATAACTAAAACCTTTCATACTCAAAATTTAAAATTCCAGGTAAAGGATGGAATAATTGGAAAAATAGACACTTCAATCAGTTGGAATTTAGCATCACCCGTCACCAAATCGCCCTCAATATCCGGGAACATAAAATAGACATTCTTCCGGTTATAGACATTGTAGATGGAGAAATTAAAACTGGATTTAAACTTACGATCCTGCACATAGCGAGGTGTAATATTCATGGAAAAGTCCAATCTGTGATA
>JAGQYH010000459.1 GCA_020436175.1 Bacteroidota bacterium | reverse complement strand
ATCATGACAAAAAAGTACAGAAAACTGAAAAGACTATCCATATTGAAGTGAGTGGCGACATGATGCGTAATATTGGCAATAGCGATCACGTAAACCAAATCATAAAAGAGTTCTAGCCAACTAACCTTTCTTTCTTCATCGTTTTCTTTGGAGTTAAACTTTTTAGGAGCACCCCAAAGTGATTTTGCTTTTTCTTTAGTATTCATATTTGTAGTTAAATCTATTTACCTTTGCCGCCAACAAAATAAATAATCTATTCGCTAATTTTTAGCATTAATGAGCCGACCATGACCATCCAATTCAATGTTTCTTTTCCTGATCCGCATACACATTATTCCTACATAAAAATGACGATCAATAAAATTGATCAGCCTTCAATTAAAGTTGGGATGCCGGTTTGGACGCCGGGATCATATCTATTACGAGAATATTCGCAACATATAGATCAGTTTGAAGTAGTGGACGATAAGAAACAAGCTTTGTCATTCGATAAGATTAGAAAGAATATTTGGGAAATCAATACGGCTGGCCGATCTAAAGTGGTTATAAATTATAGATTTTATGCCTTTGAAGCTACCGTGCGAACCAACTTTGTAGATGTTGAACACGCCGCCTTAAATGGGGCTGCTACTTTTTTATATGTTGAGGATCATTTAGATATTCCAATCACCATAAAGTTTAAACCCTTTAAACAATGGGCAAAAATTGCCACTTCCCTAAAGAAAGTAAAGAATGATGATTGGACAAGAATTGCGGAGAATTATGATGAATTGGTGGACAGCCCGGTAGAAATCGGCAACTTTGAATCTTATACCTTTAAGGCAGGCGGTGTGCCCCATCAAGTGGTCATTTATGGCGTCAATAATGGCAATAACAAAACCTTTGTAAAGGATTTGGAAAAAGTATGCCAAGTCGCAACAGACATTATGGGAGGACATCCTTGTGAGGATTTTTTATTCATCATTCACAATACAGAAAGCAGATACAATGGTTTAGAGCACAGCAATTCAACGGTTTGTCAGGTGCCGCGTTGGGATTATTATCCGAATGAAAAGTA
>JAGQYH010000458.1 GCA_020436175.1 Bacteroidota bacterium | reverse complement strand
TGGTGAGAAGATATCGATTATTCATCCGGGGTTTATTAACCACCATGATGGTCCTGATTTTTTGAATGCCAAGATCAGAATCGGTTCCACCATTTGGAATGGTCATGTAGAAATACATGTTGACGGGATTGATTGGTATCGTCATCGCCATCATTACGACCCGAACTATGCCAATGTAATATTGCATGTAGTGTATAGAAACGGCCAACTCACCAATAATATCGGAGGACATGAAATTCCTACTCTTGAACTGGGTGGGTTGATCCCTTTAACTGTTATTGATAAGTATGAACAGTTGATCGCCAATAGCTCGGTAATCGCCTGCTCAAATCATTTACAGGATATTGATGAATTTATCATCCGTGCTTGGAAAGAAAGGTTGGTCGTAGAGCGTTTTGAGGAAAAAGTTATTGATTTTGAACAGGTCATTGATGCAACCAAAGGCAATTGGGAAGCCGCCTTCTTTCAACTGTTAACCCGTCACTTTGGTGTGCATTCCAATATGGAAGGCTTTCAGGCATTGTCGGAAAGTTTGGATTACAGAATTCTTTTGAAACATCATGAAGATCTCTTCCAATTGGAAGCCTTATTATTCGGACAAGCAGGAATGTTGGATCGCAACTTCAACGATGATTACCCGAATGAGCTTAAAAAGGAATATCAATATTTAAGTAAGAAGTATAAACTAAAGTCTATTTATGCCGGTAACTGGAAGTTCAAAGGATTGCGTCCTGTTTCTTTTCCTACCATACGGATCGCACAATTAGCAGCATTGATCCATCGACATGCGCCATTATTTGCTACTTTTCAGGACAGTGATTCGCCGGAAACGATTTTACGTAAAATAATACCATCAGATTATTGGATGTCGCATTACACTTTTGACACCGAATCGAGAGCTATCAATAAAGTGGTCGGAAAAACATTTGCGGATCTGATCATCATCAATGTTTATATACCTATGCTTTTTAGCTATGGTAAAGCAATGTCTATTCCCGACCTTAGTTTGTATGCTATTGAACTTTTAGCCACCATCCGTCCGGAAGTCAATCGCAAAAC
>JAGQYH010000457.1 GCA_020436175.1 Bacteroidota bacterium | reverse complement strand
AATTGATTGATCTTTTGGACACTTTTCATATTGATCAGTTGCTTTTCGTCTTCGGGTAAATCTCTTAACCATTGATAGAATTCCTGAGGTCCTAAGAAAAATCCACCGTGCATCATCTGACCTTTTTTAAGGGAATTGCCCAAACATTTGGTTTTTAACATATTCAAACTGGCGGCATCATCCAAAATGGGTCTGAATTTTTCTTTATCATCGATACAAATCAGATCATTTTCAAAAGTGAGATTGTCTTTTAGAATGCCCCATTCTTGTAAAAAGTTAAAATCTTCCTCCGTTATTCGATTTCTGATCACTCTATTGTTGAACAATACTTCAAGAATATTGTCCTTAAAATTGGCTTCGATTAAATCGGCATTGATCAAGTTTTGCAATTGTATATTGTCGTATACTTTTTTCTTAATGATGCCCGCTTTATATAAATGCATAAAACCATCCACCAGCATTTCAGTAGCGCCGAACAAGCCATCCTGAAATGGAGAGGTATCGCCCAAAAGTTGAATGTCGTTTCCAAATCGTTCATTGACCTTGAGGTCTTTGAGAATTTGTTGGTAGACATCATTTTGTTGGTGTCGTATTAACAAATTATATACGGTGCTGTCACCGAGAGATCCAATACCAATTTGCAATTCTCCATCATCTTTTACTAAAGTACTGCAATACAAACCGATCATATAGTCGGCATCTGATACACTCATTTTCGGTGGTCCGAATATTTTGAAGTATTTGCCGGGGTCGTCCAATACGAATTCAAAAAAGTTTTCCTGAACCACAGCTTCGCCATACATAAACGGCAAATTTTGATTCACTTGAGCGATCATGGCCACCGGATAACCGCAATCTTTCAACAATTCAGCCATATCAATAGTAACATCCGGATTACAACTCAATGAGAATAATGACGCACCATTAATGGTTTGATGCGCCACCATTTGTGTAAGCACATTGATTTTTCGGTCTACCATATCTCTTACCACATGCGTGTAATTGGAAGAGATATATTGTTGCTGTGCTTTATTGTTATGAATAAATTTTCCCGGAGGGAAA
>JAGQYH010000456.1 GCA_020436175.1 Bacteroidota bacterium | reverse complement strand
TGTTATTAACACAGCGAAATTTTGTGGAAAATGGAAAAGGTTAAAATACTTTGATATAAGGCCATCAGTGTCTTCTTCCGCGTGTCGCCGAAGCTTTAGCGGAGGAACACGAGCGACTCTAAATGGAAAGACAGAATTGTAATTCTGTTAGAAATATAAAACGGAGATGGAAGGCAGTTGAAAACTACTTATTTAATTGCTGTGATTTAAGTCATACTAGCACTAGACATAGACCTGTTTTAAAGTAGTCTAACTTACAAAACAAAAAGCCGACAAAATTGCCGGCCTTTCTATTGGTTTTTTATTCTATTATTAGAAACTGTTGATCCATTCACGGATTAGAGCTACACCTTCTTCGTGTACCAGCGATCGGGCAAGCTCCGGCATAGCCACTCCGGTTTGAGTGCTGTTCATTCTAAATAAAAGAATAGACTCATCGGCATTTCCGGGAACTACATCGTAGGTCAAACCACCGGAACCCGGACCGGCAGAAACCGGAATTTTGAAGAAGCCCAACTTGGCGCTATCCGTTTGTTCGTATTCTAAGAACAAACCCGTGTTAAAAGCATCTCCACCTTGAGTATGGCAGTGGGCACAATTTTCATCTAAATAAGCTCTGGCTCTTTCATCCAAAGAAAAGTTAGTGTCGTCTAACCAATTCGGCAATACAGGAATACCACTGCCCGGCAATCCGGTTAAAACACCTTGACTGTCCCACTTTTCTAATTGGGTTAACGTCTCTCCTTGTGGCACAAAATTCAACGCTCTGATCTTTGGTCCAATCGGAGTTAACACACCATTCTTTACATGACATCTTTTACAATCGTTGGTATTGGGCACGTGGTAATTGGTAGTTAGCAAATCGCCGGAATTATCTCTTACTTTGATGGATATATTTTTACCGGTGATGTGTTTGGTAGCTTCCGTTTGTTGATCGTTCCATAAATATGCCATCACCTTCCATTTACTGTCAAACGGATCAAGCACCAACAATCTCGTTTCTAAACGCAATGGATTGTCGTTATCATCCAAAGAAGAGAAGTTTTTAATAATGATGGTGCCTTCCGGAAAATCTACAATGCCGGT
>JAGQYH010000455.1 GCA_020436175.1 Bacteroidota bacterium | reverse complement strand
GGTGGAAGTAACGGAAGCTGCTGAAAAAATAGGAGATACCGGTACTTATGATCTTATGGCGGGCTTCATCAAACACCTCGAGCAACGTCATTGGATGTTAAATGCATGGACCAAAGAAACTAAAGTGAGTGCTCTAGCGAATTAATAGACTTTTTAGGTATAGCATATTGTTTCGGAATACACCGGAGCAATATGGTTATACTGCCCTATTATTTTTTAACCTATAATCACTTTATACAAGAAAATGGAAGAACAATTAACCAATCAAGCATCTGCATCATGGAATAATATGTTGGATAAACTTACGGGATGGTTTGATGCTGCTGTCACCAATTTACCCAATTTTGTTATTGCTCTAGTGGTTTTTGGATTAACCTTTTTACTGGCCAGACTCTTAAAACGATGGATTAAAAAGCCGTTAAACCGATTAGTTCATCAACCTTCTGTTAGAGAGCTATTGGCTAATTTCATATCGATTATAGTTATTTCGATTGGCTTCTTTTTGGCCTTAGGAATCTTAAATTTAGATACTGTGCTTAAATCATTATTAGCCGGTGCCGGTGTGGCAGGTTTAGCCATCGGTTTGGCACTTCAAGGCACT
Source organism: Bacteroidota bacterium (assembly GCA_020436175.1). Lineage (GTDB taxonomy): Bacteria > Bacteroidota > Bacteroidia > Chitinophagales > JADIYW01 > JAGQYH01. Next base: position 494 of record JAGQYH010000455.1, on the reverse strand, counting down.
TTATCTAATACTTTTTCAGGGATATTTTTGGCTGTTAAAGATATTATGAGTGTTGGTGACTTTGTAGAGACGAATGGTTATTCCGGAACAGTAGTTGAAATTGGGATCAGAAATACAAAAGTTAAAGAAACGGATAACAATATTGTGGTGATACCCAATAGTACCGTATTGGAAAATCCGTTTAAAAATTATGCCTTAACGGACAGGGTACGGATTACATTAAAATGTGGTGTTGGTTATGAATCCGATTTGGAGGAAGTCAAACGAATTGCTATTGAATCGATTGCTGAAAGGTTTCCCCCTCAGCCTCCCGAAAATATAGAGTTTCATTATTTAGAATTTGGAGGAAGTTCTATTGATTTCCAAACAAGGTTTTGGGTAGAAGCCAAAGAAAAATTGACGCGTTTAGAAGCGCAAAGTGAAGCCATCATGTTGGTTAAAAAGGCATTTGACCAAAATGACATTAATATTCCTTTCCCTATCAGAACGTTGCA
>JAGQYH010000454.1 GCA_020436175.1 Bacteroidota bacterium | reverse complement strand
ACGTGGTTAAGCATAGATCGACCCATAGAGTTTAAACCGGTAGAGATCAATAATCCGATGGTTAAGAAAAAAGAAAAGCCCTTTAAACATGTATGGATGAAAGCCAAAGGTGAAATGCCAAAAGACAAACCACTACAACAACAGGTACTCGCCTATGCTTCCGATTATAACTTATTATCAGCTGCCATTCAGCCACATGGAGAAACAGCTAATTTTTCCAATATTAAAATGGCCAGTCTAGATCATGCTATGTGGTTTCATAGAGATTTTGATATGAATGATTGGTTGTTGTATGCCATTGATAGCCCCAGTGCTTCTAACTCAAGAGGTTTCACCCGTGGAAATATCTTTACCAAAGAAGGAAAACTTGTGGCATCCGTTGTACAAGAAGGCTTAATTAGACCTATTTAATAAGAAGTACAACATTTGAAATTTTACATAATAAAACTGAAATGAAAACATATAAACTAATCCTCACTATAACCATGCTGTTGAGCATTGTTTCATGTGAAACAAAACAAAAGTCATCTTCCCTACCGGAAGCCAATGAAAAATTAAGTACAATCTTTGACAACTATCGTTCCTTTCAATATTATACCTTTCCGCAATATGCCACTTATGAAGGATTTCATGATTATGATGATCGATTAGCAGATCAATCCATTGCGGCTTATGATCGATATATTGATTCCATTAAATTGATCAAATCTGCTGTATTAACCATCGATAAAGCAGCCTTATCTTCTTCTAATCAATTGAACTACGATTTATTTCTAGTTAAACTCAATGAAGATATTAATGAAAATGAACTAAGCATTGGAAATTATCTTTCTTTTTCTCAGCAAAACGGTTTTCATATTTATTTTCCACAAATAACTGGTATTCAACCACTTAAAACAGAAAAGGAGGTTGAAAATTATATTAAAAGATTAGAACAATTCCAAAAAGAAGCCAATAGCATTATAGCAGACTTAAAAGAAGGACAAGAAAAAGGAATAGTACTTCCTTGTAGTATTACTGAACAAGTATTGTTACAATTGAAGGGATTTGTCAATACTCCCACAGCATCCAATAACTTATATACTGTCATCAATGATAGTGAAGCTGCCAATGCTCAAAAAGAAGCGATTCAAACAGCCATTGAAACATCTGTTCAACCCGGTTATCTAGCTTTA
>JAGQYH010000453.1 GCA_020436175.1 Bacteroidota bacterium | reverse complement strand
TCATCAGCATTAGCATCAAAAGCTACCGGATATCCGATTGCAAAAATAGCTGCGAAATTGGCCATCGGTTACACCTTGGGAGAGTTAAAAAATCAAATTACCCAAACGACATCTGCTTATTTTGAACCGGCATTGGATTATGTGATCGTAAAAATACCAAGATGGAATTTTGAGAAATTCCGTGGTTGTAACGAGACTTTGGGCTTGCAGATGAAATCGGTAGGAGAAGTAATGGGCATTGGCAGAAGTTTTAAGGAAGCCCTGCAGAAAGCATGTCAATCGTTAGAGAACAATAAAATTGGGTTAGGCGCAGATGGGAGAAGCTGGTCCAGAACACAAGATATTTTGGATAGCTTGGAAAATCCTTCCTGGGATAGGATCTTTAAGATCAAGGATGCATTGGAGCTGGGAGTGCCCATCCATACCATCCAAAAACTCACTAAAATTGACAATTGGTTTTTAATGCAAATTCAAGAATTGGTGCAGTTTGAAAAGGAGATCAAGAGATTTACTATTCACAATATTTCAGCCGATATCATCTTGCAAGCTAAAAAACAAGGCTATTCTGATGCACAGTTGGCGTATTTGTTAGGAAGAATCGAAGAAGATCAGGTATATGAAAAAAGAAGATCGTTAGGGATCAAAAGAACCTGGAAAATGGTTGATACTTGTGCGGCGGAATTTGAAGCACAAACACCATATTTCTATTCCACATTTGATACCGAAAATGAAAGCATTGCTTCCCAAAAGAAAAAGGTAATTGTATTGGGTGCCGGTCCGAATAGAATCGGTCAGGGAATTGAGTTTGATTATTGCTGCGTGCATGGTATCAACGCCATTAAAGAGGTGGGTTACGAAGCCATAATGATCAATTGTAATCCGGAAACGGTTTCAACGGACTTTGATATTGCCGACAAACTGTACTTTGAACCGGTTTTCTGGGAACATTTATTGGAAATTATAGAACATGAAAAACCGGAAGGTGTCATAGTTCAACTAGGTGGACAAACCGCTCTAAAATTGGCGGAGAAATTGCATCAGCATGGTATCAAGATCATCGGTACTGCATTTGATCACATGGATTTGGCGGAAGATAGAGGAAGATTTTCCGATAAGTTAAAGGAGATGGATATTCCATATCCAAGATATGGAACGGCACGTTCAGCGGAAGATGC
>JAGQYH010000452.1 GCA_020436175.1 Bacteroidota bacterium | reverse complement strand
CTTTTTGTCGAAGATGGCATCATAAAGCAAATGGGAAAAGACCTGAATAAAAGAGCGGATGAAAAGGTGTTTAAGGGAGGCATAGCCATGCCGGGTTTCTGCGATCTTTATTCCGATTTTTCTGATCCCGGTTTTGAACATAGAGAAGATATTGAATCGGGAGCCACTGTAGCTTTAAGTGGAGGATTTACTGCGGTTTGTACCATTCCCGACACTCATCCCGTGGTTCAATCGAAATCAGCTGTTGAATATGTGATTAATAAAGCCAAAGGGAAAGGTATTGATATTTATCCTTTGGGAGCGGTCAGTGAAGATCTCAAAGGCAGTGATCCCACTGAGATCTACGATATGCAGAAAGCCGGTGCAGTAGGTTTTACCGATGCCCCACATGCCATTAAGAATAGCGGATTGTTGCTGCGGGCTTTGCAATATGTGCAGCCGTTCAATGGAATTGTGTTTGATATGAGTACGGATGAAAGTTTATCTAACAACGGTCATGTCAATGAAGGCAGACATTCTGTGCGAATGGGGATTAAGGGAATACCGCATATTGCAGAAGTGATACAAATACAGCGCGACATTGAAATTTTGCGGTACACAGGAGGTCGTTTGCACATTTATGGCATTACCAGTAAAGAGGGCGTGGCATTGATTAAGGCAGCTAAAAAAGAAGGTTTACAGATTACGGCTTCGGTTTTCGTTCACCATTTGTTGTTCACCGACGAATCTGCCACGGCGTTTGATTCGAATTACAAGATTCAACCACCTTTCAGATCTAAGCAAGATAGAGAAGCATTAAAGAAAGGTTTGTTGGAAGGAGTCATCGACTGCATAGCTATACAACATACACCGGTAGAAACGGAAGGAAAGAAACTGGAATTTGAATACGCAACACCCGGATTAATTGGTTTGCAAACAGCATATGCTGTCATCACCCAGGCATTTGAAGGGAAAGATGTTCAAAAGGATATCGTCCGATGGTTGTCACAGGAGCCGCGGAAAATCATTGGTGCACAACAACCGATTATTGATGTCAAACAATCCGCCAATTTTACCATTGTTGATCCCAAAGGGAAATGGTTGTATAAAGCCGATAGCAATCATTCCAAGTCGATAAACAGTCCGTTGTTAGGTAAAGAATTAACCGGTAAAGTTTTGGCTACTTATCATCAGGGAAAATTAACTCAACATGACTAATGAAC
>JAGQYH010000451.1 GCA_020436175.1 Bacteroidota bacterium | reverse complement strand
CCGGTTCTATTGTCGTTAATAAAAGCGGGAAAAGATTTACGAACGAGGCTAAACCTTACGCCGAAATGGTTCATATTTTATATGAAAAAAATAAGGAAGAAGAGGGTTCTACCATTCCCTGTTATATCATTTTCGATTCAAAATTCAGAAAGAAATATTCGTTTGGTATTAAACCGGCAGGTATTGTACCTAAGAAAGATTTGGAAAGCGGTTACTTTACCAGAGCGAATACCATTAAAGAACTGGGTGAGAAAATTGGCGTGAATGCCGAAAATCTGCATGAAACGGTATTGAAGTACAACAAAATGGCCGAAGTGGGTAAAGACACGGAATTTGGCAAAGGCGACAGCGCTTACGACCGATATTACGGCGACCCGTCCGTTCAACCTAATCCATGTATGCTACCCATTTTAAAACCACCGTTTTATTGTGTGAAATTATATCCGGGAGATTTGGGAACAAAAGGAGGTTTGGTTACCAATGAAAAAGCAGAAGTATTAAAAACGGATGGCAGTGTTATCAAAGGTTTATATGCCACCGGGAATACAGCCGCTTCGGTAATGGGCAATACTTATCCCGGCGCCGGAGCAACGATTGGTGCTTCCATGGTTTTTGGCTTTGTAGCTGCCAATGAAGTGGCTTCAAAAGTTAGCGACAAAATAAAAGAAAATACCCCTGCATAATTGTATTCATAAGAATGTAAATAATATATCAACGCCACCAAAATGAAAACAACTAAATACATCCTGTTTTTCTTTGCACTGCTCTTTATTGTGGGAGGCTTATGCTTAGGCTTTAATACCGATATGGTTTTATCCCGATGTTTTGCCGACGGAAGATTTTCCGAAACTCATCGTTACTATGCTTCACAGTGGATGGGACCTTTTATTGGATTAGGCGTTTTTAACTTTCTCATAGCGAGAACGAACGTTAGAAAAATGTTCAGAATCGCCATTGCCTCCAACATCGTTGCCTATATTTTCATGGCCGGTAACTTTTGGAGGGGTTATATAAGAGAATGGATTCCTTACGAGCGTCAATGTTTGATGGAAGAGATCACTTTTCAAGTGATGTTTTTCAGCATTTTTATTTTCCTCATTCTGTGGGAAGGATATCACGCCAGACAATCTAAAAATTAAAGCTATGAGCACACAAAAAGCACAACTTTCCAATGGCAAAACAGCCTATACAATACTAGGCAACAGAAATGCCAAACATTTGGTCTTGGTTTTTGGAGGTTTCCA
>JAGQYH010000450.1 GCA_020436175.1 Bacteroidota bacterium | reverse complement strand
TGAATTAAATCTCCGTTGAATAGTTTTATAAATAGGTTTAAATTTGTGCAAAGCCGTCTTGAACTATGTCAAAGAACCTGTTTTCCGATTTTCAACCCATTTCTAAAGAACAATGGAAGTCGAGGATTGTCAAAGATCTAAAAGGAAAGGACTACAATGAAAGTCTGCGATGGACATCGGATGAAGGCATTGTAGTAGAGCCTTTTTATCATGCGGAGGATTTGGCGAAACTAATAGAGGAATATCATGTTCCCTTGAATCTTCATACCCGTTCGGATAATAACTGGCTGGTGATGGAAAAAATATCGGTGGAGGATGCCAAATCTGCCAATCAAAAAGCATTGACATTATTGAACCAAGGAGCAGAAGCCATTGAGTTTGATGGCAAAGGTCAGGCATTAACATCATCAATGGTAGAAGAATTGATTCAAGGTATTTTGACCGATGCAGCACCTGTTTCGCTTACCAATTTTAAAGTAACAAGTGATGTTAAGTTACCTCAAAACATTATCCTTAAACAGGATGTAATTAGTGAAAAATTGAATACAAATCAGTCGGTAAATCTTGGAAAATGGTATAAAGATCATCAGCATTTAAGGGCAACTTACTTGTATGTAGATGGTGCCGTTTATCAAAATGCAGGCTCCAAAATGGTGCATCAACTGGCTCTTGTATTGACCGTTACCAATGAATATCTCGCTCAATTGTCAGCGTCAGATTTCGAACAATTGAAAAACATCCATTTAAAATTGGCAGTCGGATCGAATTTTTTCTTTGAGATCGCCAAACTCAGAGCCGTTCGGAAATTATTGCAGGTGCTTTTATATGCCTACACGAACAATGATGTTTCGATCCATCTGCAAGTAGAATCTACCGGCATCAACAAATCTACTTTAGACAGTTATAATAATATGCTACGCAACACCGGTGAATGCATGTCGGCCATTATTGGAGGCGCGGGCATTGTGCATATCAATGCGCATGATTACCTCACCGAGCAAACAGAAAAGGGTAAAAGGTGGGCACGTAATATTTCCCATATTCTGCGTAATGAAAGTCATTTCGATAAAGTAAATGATCCGACCAACGGTTCGTATTATGTGGAGGAGTTGACAGCCGAACTTTCAGAAAGGGCATGGGAAATATTTAAACAACTCGAAGCTGAAGGCGGATTTTTAAAAGCATGGGAAAAGGGCATTGTTCAGGAGATGATTCAAGCCGATCGATCTGCACAGATCGAAGCCTTTAAAAGCGGACAAAAAGTATTA
>JAGQYH010000044.1 GCA_020436175.1 Bacteroidota bacterium | reverse complement strand
CTTGTGAACAGTTGCGCAACAGGCACATTGTATATGCGATAATTGCTCGTAACCTCGCAACTACGCATATACTTACCGTTGAGCGTCATTTGAATACAAGCAATACACAATGGAAAATTGACGTAAAATTAAAATCTATCATATTTTATAAACTGCTAAAAATGAATTTGAACAGAAAAATATTGCTTTCAACATTATGGATATTTGCCGTTCTTAATTATCTATACGCAGATGTCTTTAGTTTAATGAATCCAACCAGACTCAAAGAATTTATGAATGGTGTGGTTGGAGAAATGACCATAACTCCATTTTTTTTTGTTTATGGGTGGAATTTTAATGGAAACCGCAATAGTGATGGTTTTGTTTTCAAGAATTTTGAAGTACAGATTGAATAGGATAACAAATATTCTTGCAGGAATAATTCATACTTTGGCAGTTTCGGCTTCATTATTTGTGGGAACTGCCGAAATGTTTTATATCTTCTTTGCAATAATAGAAATTGCTACAACATCTTATATAATTTTTCTTGCTTGGACTTTGAAAGTAGATAATCCAGAAATGAATTAAAAACGAGCACAAAACAAAGTGTATAATGCATACATAGTACTCACCATACCCAAACCGCTAACCCAAAACCCCTAACATTACTTTTCTAAACTCTGCCTTCCCTTGATTGGTTAGATATGGATAGAGCATGGATATCAATTGTAAGGTTGGTTGCTCAGCATCCAATTCAACCCCATTTTTATTGTACACTAATGAATTATACAGCCAAGTATTGCTAAATCCTATCATGCCCTCAATCAACAAAGATGCTTCCTTTTCAAATTCAAAATCCTTCATTAGGCCTTGATGGTTGAGGTAAGCAAACAACTGTTCATAGCCTTGAAATCTTCTGAGATATGCCTTTTCAAAATGGCTTCTGATGGCTTCATTTTGGCGTAGAATATTATACAAGTCGGTCCAGAAAAACCGGTAGGAAATCATGCGCTCTAAACTGTGCTGCATATCTTCTTTAATAGTTTGGATGGTAATTGCTGTTTGGCCTAAGGCATCAATCCGTTGGTCAAATGCCGCCACCATTTCAAAGTACAGTGCCTCTAAAATTTCCTCTCGCTTTCGAAAGTGATAGTTCAAATTGCCCGAACTCATCTTCAGCTCTGTGGCTATATTTCGGATGGTTACGTTGCTGTATCCATCTTTATTGAACAGAAACAAAGCGGCTTTCAGTATTCGTGTTTTCGTTTGACTCATTAGTAAACTTGTCCTAATAAAAATAAAATTAGTAAATTTGTCCTAAAAATAAAATTTTCGCATTAATGAAGTCACTATTTAAGTCCATTGACGGTAAAAAAAGCATATTGGAGCTGTATGATCAAAAGCTGGACAGTCTGCATACTCCATACGAATACCTAACCGTTGAGACCTCTTTTGGTACAACCAACATTATCGCTTGTGGCGATGAGAAACACCCTCCCATCCTACTATTTCATGGTGCCAATGGCTGTGCGCCCATCGCCTTGGAAACCTATCCCAAGCTCTACCAAAAATTTAGAGTGTATGCCGTTGATGTGTTGGCACAGCCCAACAAAAGTGCAGAAACCCGCCTGAGTATGAAGGATACATCGTATGGCCAATGGGTGCATGAACTCATCACAAAATTAGATCTCGAGTCAGTCACAATGGCCGGCTTTTCGTTCGGCGGATTGGTGATATTGAAGGCACTTGAATATGATGAAAGTAAGATCGCTGAGGTTTTTCTTTCTGCACCGGCTTACATCGTTAACGGCAATCCATTCAAGGCATTATTCAAAGTCTTCCTACCCATGAAACGTTACATGACAACCAAAAACCCGAAGTTTGTAGAACAATTTTTAGCGGAACTATTTACCGACAGAGATGAATTCGCCATTCAATTTCTATCGAAAGTCTTTTTGGAGTTTGAAATGGATTTTACACCGGTTCCCGTGATCGATTCAAAGAAAGCCAACCGCATTACCACGCCTATCAACATTTTTGCGGCACAACACGACATTCTTTTTCCCGGTAAAAAAATGCTAAAAAGAGCGCAAAAAATATTCCCATCTCTGCGATCCGGTCAATTGTTGATGGATTCCAAGCATGTTCAGAGTAAAACGCAAAATCGAATGATAGAGGAAATTATTATGAAGGGAAGTGTTGTCAATAAGACATGTTAACTAAAACGTATGTAACAGACCTGTTAGGTCCTTTAATTTTTTGGCAAAATTGTAATATTTCTGTAACGCATCCAACATTAGAAATAGATACAATTAGCTACTTTAGTAGAAATATTCTTTGGCGCTATTTAATTGCTGAGCAAATCATTGATGAAGATCAATCATAAAAAATTAGTCGATTTACTACAAAAAGCTTATTCAGCTGAAAAGGCTGCTGCCTTTGCTTATATAGGTCATCATGGTTCTTTAAGATCAAAGGAAGAAAGAGAAGCCATCAAAGCAATCGAAAATGATGAATGGTTTCATAGAAAGGAAGTCCATGAGATCATGAAGCAATATGACATTCCGGTTTCTAAGTTCTATGAATTCCAATTTTATGTTATCGGGAAATTTATTGCCGTAAGTTGCTATATCATAGGTTGGTTTATGCCATTCTATTTTGCCGGAAGACTTGAAAGTGGTAACGTATGTGAATACTTCGTTATGATGCACTATTTCCACGAACTTGGAATACGTGATCATGATAAAGTCTTGTACAACATGGGATTAAAAGAAAAAGAACACGAAGAGTACTTTTTATCAAAGATTCAATCGAGCCGTTTACTGCCAATCTTTGAAAAAGTATTCAAATGGGGCAAGGAAAGAAGCTATAACGATATCGAAATAAAAGCGTTGAAAGCTGTTGAAGAGTCAAATGCCTACTGTAAGAATATTAAAAAAAAGTGACTCACCTTTTAATAAGCGTGAGCCAATAGCATCATTCCCACTTCACACCGGCCTTTAATTCCGACCAATCCCACAATTTTTCCTGCAATTTTTGGTCATAGCTGAGGGCTGAGCTTTTCTCGATCAATCCGGCACTGAAATAAAAACCATTGTGCGCTTTGGCTTCTTTTTCGGTGGCCAGATAGACATAATTTTTCGCGGAAGCTTCCGGCGTAGTATTGTACATAAACCTAGCAAACAAACTCCATACGGTTCTATGTAACCAACTCTTACTCTTAGCACCAATTGGCGTTTTTACCACACCGGGATGGATAATAAATGACGAAATATTGGTATCAGCCAAATATCGGGTCAATTGATAACCGAACAATACATTGGCCAGTTTGGATTGAGCATAGGCTCGCATAATGTTGTAGTTTTTCTTGGTTGTAAAACTCTCAAAATCCATCCCTGCTCTTAAATGTGATCTGGACGCCACCAAAAGTATTCGACCTTCTTCAGCGGCTTTCAATTTGTTCAAAAGCGCATGCGTCAACACAAAATAGCTCAAGTGGTTATTCGCCATGGTCTTCTCCACGCCGTCTTCTGTTAGTTCAAAATCAGAAAAGACACCACCGGCATTGTTGATCAGCGCATCAATATGATCAACAGAGGCATTGATCTTTTCTGCTACTGCTTTCACATCCTTTATCGAAGAAAGATCGGCCACGAAATATTCAAAGTCTACTGCTGCATCCTGCTTTAACAAACTTTGTTTTAAATCTTCCCCCTTTTGCTCACTTCTACCGATCACTTTCAGCACATAGCCTTTTTTCGCCATTTGATGCGCTACTTCCCAACCGATACCGGAAGTTGCTCCGGTAATTACACATATTTTATCCATTGTTTTATATTAAGCGGAATTTCTTGCCGCATTGATGATACCATATAAGGTTCTGATGATCAATTTTTCATACACCGCCTTATGCTCCTCATTTTGTTCCATTTTGATCAAAGCATATTGCTGAATGATCAATAAAGGTAATACGATTTCTTCTCGTAATTGAATGGAATTTTTACTTTCCAAGACCATCTCCCATCCCTTATCACCCAACAATTTTTGGATCATTTTTCTGGTGAGTTCATTTTCCTTGTTGATCAAGTCATACAAATCGCCGTATGCCTGATCCTTCTGCAAATAGGCCGTTAACTCCATCCGTGTTTTCGATAGTGATTGCATACTATTGCTGATCAAACTGGCAAAGAACTCATTTTCCCGATAGAGATCGAGCAAGACTTGTTCACCTTCTTTTTGCATGGTTTGCTTCATCGCAATGCCTAAACCGTAATAGCCCGGCACATTTAACTTCATCGTACTCCATGACCCTACAAACGGAATCGCCCTTAAATCTTCTAATGTCAGTTTTGAACTCTTGCCCCTTTTAGAAGGACGGCTTCCGATGTTGGTTTGACCAAAATATTTCAACGGACTTCTAAACTCCAAAAAAGACATAAAATCATCGCGTTGTTTTAATGCTACATATGCTTCCAGACTATCATCGGCAATTTGTTGCATCAATGCTTCCTGCTGAGTTGAAGTAGCATGGTCTTTAGCATACAACCTGCTTTCCATTCCGGCCGTTAAAATATTCTCTAGATAATGACTGGCAGATTCCACAGAACTGAATCTTGAACTGACGGTCTGCCCCTGAATGGTCAGTTGTACTTCTTTGTTTTCGATCTTATTGCCTTGTGCAGCATAATATTTTCTAACATTACCTCCACCTCTTGCCGGTGGTCCGCCCCTGCCATCAAAAAAAACGACTTCCACGCCATAATTTCTAGAAACGGTTGTCATCCTTTCTTTGGCTTTGTAAATGTTCCAATTGGCAGAAAAATATCCGCCATCTTTGGTGCCGTCAGAAAAACCTAACATAATATATTGCCGACCATTTCTATTTTTTAAATGCGCCTGATATTCCGGCAACTGATACAAACGCTCCATTTCAGACTGTGAATGCATCAGATCGTCAATGGTTTCAAATAAAGGAACAATATCCAATGCCATGTTTTCTTGCAAGCCCAGATTGTTGGCCATGGCATACACTTGTAAAACGCTTTCCGCTCTTCGGCAATTGCTGATGATAAATCGATGGCACGCCAACTCTCCATTCTCTTGCTGGATCTCACTAATGGCATTAAAAACCTTGAATGTATCCTGATGCACCGGTTCTCCGGCCGTTTCATCCGGCATTGGAAAGGAAAGTGAAAAATAATCCGACAATGGCCTACTGGTATCCTCTTTACCCAAACAAATATCAAATGCTTTTTGGATGACACGGCTGTCTTGCCGAATATCCAAAGACGAAAAATGTTGACCGAAAATTTTTGTTTTGATCAGCAAATCATCCACCTGATCGATAAAAAACGACTGATACTGCTCTTCGAGTAGCTTTTGGATCCTCATCAAATCACTTTGAAAAGCATTCAAGTCAAAATCAAAACTGCGATTACTTTCATATAAAGATGTTCTGAGTGATTCCTCCAAAGCATCGATGATCTCGATGACACCATTAAATGTTAATCGTCTTTTCAGTGCTCTCACATCTTTGTAGTAGGCTTTCAACAAGATAAACTTGAGTCGCTTTGCCACTTTTTTGGTGGTTTCCACCGTAACGAACGGATTGCCGTCTCTATCGCCACCCGGCCAAAATCCCACTTCCAACAACCGGAAATTGGTATAATCCTGCGTTGTCGAAAGGTCTTTTATGCGTCCGACAATTTGAGGAATGGCATGGTAAAATATATTTTCCAGATACCATCCTAAACTCACTGCTTCATTATAAGGCGATGGCTTCTCCTTCTTAAAGAAAGGTGTTTGCCCTAATTGTTCCAGTAATAATCGAATTTCGTGCAGATCATTGTCTTCCACAGAAGCGGAAAGATCATTGATAATGCCCAACACCGAGCCGGGATAAAACTGAGTGGGATGCGCGGTTAAAACGATCTTCACCCGAAAATCATTCAAAGCGTCCATCAATTCCTGTTCCCGATGATCCAAATTCACTCGCTGAATCAATTGATGCATACTGCCCTGGCCATTGAGATCATTCAATTTTGAAAATGCCGCTTCTTCCAAAGCATCAATCAAAACCACCTGTCGCTCCACATATTGTATAAAGCGAAACAACAAGCCATGCCTTTCATTGCTATCGGCATCTTTATGATGCTCCTCAAAATACTGCTCAATGATCTCGGAGGGACTTTTCCCTGACGCCAATGCCGATTGCAAATATGCCCTAAAGACCGGTAATTCAATACCCGTTTTCTTGATTGTGTCAAAATGCAAGGTTAAAAAAATACTATTGTACAACTGATATTTTAACCCTACCTGAAAATCGTAAGCATTTTGTTCCATGGCTGAAATTTACAAAAACAATAGCAGATCGCTTAGTTGTATAACAGTAAACTCTATTCTTTGGATTCCACAGCTTACTTTTTCATATAAATTAACCATTCGGCTGTTCGAATTCCTCTTTCAACTTCTTTACCTTCATGACCCATTAATATCATTGCATTGGACATCTATTCAAAAATTGCCGCACGCCACCGGACAGACTGGGTTCGAATGAACCGAAAATATTCGCTGTACGGTTTACTTCGCCTTTTAATGATATTGATCATCGGAATTTGTATTTATTACCTGCTAAAAACCAACCAACAGTTACTTTGGCTCCCAATCGGGTTGGCATTAATTGGTTTCCTGATCATTATAAGATGGCATCAACAATTGGCCAATGCCATGTTGTTAAAACAAACTTTGATCCGGATCAATGAGGATGAAATCAGGTATTTGAATCATGAAAGCATTCCTTTTGACAACGGATTGGAATACCTTGACAGACAGCACAACTATGCATTTGATCTTGATTTTTTTGGCGATCAATCTTTGTTTCACCATTTGAACAGAACGGGCACTTCTATTGGTTCTTTTCGACTAGCCGGCTTATTAAAATCCTTTTTATCCAACGAGGAAATTTTGGCCAATCAATCTGCCATAAAGGAACTATCGGATAAAATTGAATGGCGACAATCCATTCTGGCATTATCCAAACTAACCAATGACAACTGCAAAATGTATCGTCAACTGATACAATGGAGCAGCGGCGGAGCACAGATCTCCAAAACGTTACAACTGCAATCCTTTTTGTTGCCGGCAATCTTTATCGTGACCGGCATCATTTCCATTGTCTTGAATAATGCTGCACTTCAATACATGGCCGGCTTCTTATTTCTGATCAATTTATTTGTGTTCTTCCATCATCTTAAAAAGATAAAACATGAATTGTTCAATATGGATAAAGTTCATGCCATCATCAATAGTTATTCAACCGTTCTAAAAGAGATCGAAACCAATACTTATGAAAGTGCCCGTCTGAATCAATTAAAAGACAGATTGAAGTACAAGGAAGGTTTTGCCAGTGATGAGATAAAAAAATTATCGGATCTGTTTTCTAGCTTGGAGTCTATCCAAAATATGATGGGCGCTGTGATCATGAACGGCATTTCATTATACCACATTCATGTCTATCATTCATTATTGCGATGGAAAAAAGAGCATGGCCAAGAAATTGAAAAATGGATGAAGGTGATCGGCACTATGGAGGCATTGAACAGTTTGGCCAATTTTTCCTACAATAATCCCAAGTTTTGTTTCCCTTCTATCAATGTTGATTTTAATATCGAGTTTAAGGATTTAGGTCATCCTTTATTGAATAACTCTGTTAGGATTTGCAACGACATTGGCTTTGATGAGCAAAAGTTCATTATACTAACCGGCTCCAATATGTCGGGAAAATCTACCTTTTTAAGAAGCTTAGGTGTAAACATGGTATTGGCGGGCATTGGTTCAGCGGTTTGCGCGACATCTGCTAATATTCATCCTTTGCCGGTTTTGGTTTCCATGCGTTTGTCGGATTCCCTGGCCGATAATGAATCGTACTTTTTTGCGGAAGTAAAGCGATTGCATCACATCATGGAGCAATTGAAAAATAAGAGAGGATTTGTATTGTTAGATGAGATTTTAAGAGGCACTAATTCCGATGATAAGCGGAGTGGCACGATCGAAGTCATCAAAAAAATGGTAGAATATCAGGCCGTTGGTGCCATTGCCACTCATGATATTGAAGTTTGCAAAACAACGGCATCCTATCCGACATATCTAACCAATAAAAGATTTGAAACTGAGATCGTCAATAACGAATTGGTCTTCGATTATAAGATCAAGGAAGGGATTTGCAAAAACAAATCGGCTTACTTTTTAATGAAACAAATGGGAGTAATTTGAAAGGGGGGACAAGTATTAAGGATTAAGGGTTAAGGGTTAAGTAAAAAAAATAAATGTATAATTAAACAAAACAAGATTAATGAATTTTACGCCTTTTCCGCAGTTAACCACCGAGCGACTTGTACTACGGCAGATCAGTAATAATGATGCAGAGGAGATCTTCATACTGCGCTCCGACGAGCAGATCTTGAGATATATTGCACAAACAAAGGCCAAAACAATGGATGATGCTCATCAATTTATTAAGATGATCAATGATGGCATTAAGGATAATAAATGGCTGTTTTGGGGTATTACCTTAAAAGATGAGCCGCACATTATCGGCACCATTTGTATTTGGAATATTGAAGAAGAAAATTTCAGAGCCGAAGTAGGCTATTCGCTGCTACCATCCAACCAGGGGAAAGGTTACATGCGTGAATCTATTGAAAAAATTATAGATTTTGCATTCAACAACCTCAAACTACATTCGCTCGCGGGATATGTGCAACCGGAGAACTTGGCCTCCATCAAGGTATTGGAGAAATGTCAGTTTAAAAAAGAGGCACATTTAAAGGAGAATGTATGTTTTGAAGGGCGGTTTATTGACACGGCGATATATTCTTTAATCAATCCAAATGCAAAAAGAGACTAGAATATGTCTATCTTTTTGAAAATTTTTCAATCGTATATTATCTATAAAAGGTAGATCAAAAGTGAATGCAATGAGAACATTACAATTTAAGAATGGTGACATGATGCCCAACTTAGGCTTAGGCACTTGGAAGTCGGCACCCAGCGAAGTATTTAATGCAGTAGTAGAAGCCATTAAAGTTGGCTACAGACATATTGATTGTGCTTTCATTTATGAAAATGAAGCAGAGATCGGAAATGCTTTACAAAAAGTGATCAAAGACGGCATCGTAAAACGAGAAGAATTGTGGATCACATCTAAGTTATGGAACAATGCTCACCGAAAAGATCAGGTTTTACCGGCTATTCAGCATACCTTAAAAGACCTGCAACTGGATTATTTGGATTTGTATTTGATCCATTGGCCTATTGCCTTCCACGATGGCGTTACCTATCCGAAAAGTGGCAGTGATTTTATCAGCTTGGATGATATTCCCATTGCAGAAACCTGGCAAGGTATGGAAACTGTGGCGAAACAAGGATTAACCAGACATATTGGTGTTTCAAATTTCAGTATTAAAAAAATAAAGGACTTACTGACCACAGCTTCGATCCGACCTGAAGTCAATCAACTGGAATTACACCCCTTATTGCAACAAAATGACATGCTGGACTATTGTGATCAGGAAAACATTTACCTCACCGCTTATTCTCCATTAGGATCAATGGATAGAAACCCGGCATTTAAAGCTGCCGATGAACCTAACTTATTTGAGCATCCGGTAATCGTAGAAATTGCTAGGGCGCACCAATGTAGTACTGCTCAGGTTTTGATCCGTTGGGCGATGCAAAGAGGCACGGCTGTTATCCCAAAATCCGTAAATGCCAACAGAATCCGACAAAACTTTGAAACCTACCAAATTCAACTATCAGAAGAAGCAATGGACCAAATCGCTGCTCTCGACAAACATTACCGATTCTTAAACGGAGGTATTTGGGCACAACCCGGCTCTTCATACACTTTGGCTAATTTGTGGGATGAAGGGTAAGTCTAATGGGTTAATGCGATAATGAAAATAAATACTGGTAGTACATTATACAGTAATTTTCAACTTAATGCTTGAGCCTTTACAATTGCTCATTCCCCAGTTGTCTCAAGCCTTCACCCAATGCCATAGCTACCGCATTTGATAAATTAAAGCTTCTTACTTTTCCGGGGAAAGGAATTTTGACCAATTGTTCCTTAAACTGTTGATGGATGTTTTGATCAAAACCTTCTGCTTCTTTACCAAACACCAACCAATCGCCTTTCTTTAACTCGACATTATAAAAAGATGTCGGAGCATGTGCCGTAAAGAAAAAAACCCTTGATGGATCTTCCACATGTTGATACCATTGTTCAATATTGTCGTAAAAATAGATTTCCAGATCAGGCCAATAGTCCAATCCGGCGCGTTTTACCCTTTTGTCTGTAATCTCAAAACCCAAAGGACGAATCAAGTGTAATCGACTGCAGGTGGCCACACATGTTCTCCCTATATTACCGGTATTATTCGGTATTTGAGGCTCGATCAGTACAATATTGAAATTCAAGGATTCATATTTCCCCATCACATTCTCCAATGTCATTACAACGTAATTTGTGAAAGTCCGCTTACTTTGGAAATGTGGCATTGATCGGCGACAATGACATAGTTTTCCCGGATAACAACAGAATCGTCTATTTCTCCAATAAACTGAAATGACTCTTGTGTACCGGCAAAATTGGATTGATAGCCATCGTCCAAAATCACATAATAATCATCATCAAAACCAAAGTCTTGCGGTCGAATGGTATCATTATTGGCTATCCTGATCGTATAGTGATCCGTTAACGCTTCCCCGATCACGGTCACTCCAATGGTTCTAAATTCTAACGTACAGACAATTCCATCCTCCGTTTCACAGGCATCAAATAAAACAGCTACTATCAATAACACCGGCAAGATCAACCATTTAGCATTCATGACACATTTTTATTTAAGCTTTGAAGTTAACATTTCATCTATAAATTCAATAGTTACCTTTCCCACTAAAACACCATCAGGATCAATAAGAAATTTGGTAGGTAGTTCGGTTACACCATATTGGCGCGCCAATGGTGATGTTGCCACAAACCTGGCTTCCTCCACAATTTGATGTTTCCATGTAAATCCATCCTTTTGTGCCGCACTTTTCCAAGTACGATCATTTTTCTCCAAGGCAATGGTGACCACTTTGAATCCGGCGGCATCTATAAATTCAGCATTTTCAAACTTTCGGTATACAGCAGCAATTTTGGGATTTTCATACCTACAAGGCGCACACCAGGAACCCCAAAAATCCAGAAGAATATAATTGCCTTTTAGCTCCGACAATTGGAAGGAGCGCCCATCGATCAATTCGGCTTCAATGTTGGGTGCCATTTCACCGCTCGACACATTGCTTTTCATCATCAAAAACCTGAAAGCCAAAAGTGCCAATAATAAGAACAGTATAAAAGAAAGTACTCTTGCCATGTTTCTATTGTATTAGTCAGTCAATGCGCAATGAGTGCAAATGGTTCATTAATTGCATTAAATTATTTATTCAAAGTAGATACAGGTTTTTTGAGCGCTACCGATTTTCAAACCAATAAATCCTTACTTTAGCAAAGTATAAAAATAGTTGAAGATGGATAAAATTAAATGTCCGAATTGTGGCCATAGTTTTGATGTGGAAGAGGCTTTGGCAGGAAAGGTGGAAGAACA
Organism: Bacteroidota bacterium; assembly: GCA_020436175.1. GTDB lineage: Bacteria > Bacteroidota > Bacteroidia > Chitinophagales > JADIYW01 > JAGQYH01. The sequence goes on along the minus strand of JAGQYH010000044.1, from coordinate 1,971 downwards.
TTTTAAGAAGGAATACGAGTTAAAAATTGCAGAACAAGCCAAGCGGTGGAAAGCCGAGAAGGAAAAGTTAGAGCAGGCCGAGAAAGCTTTTGAAGAAAAAAAAGAGCGTGAAAATGAAATTTTTGCAGAAAAACTGCAACAAAAATTGGAGCAGGAAAAACTTAAGATTGAGCAAGCCACTAAAGAAAGTTTTGAGGAAAAGTTGAAACTTCAGAACGAGGAATTAGAAAAGAGAAAGGCAGAGAATAAAAGTTTGCGAGAAAAGGAAGTGGAATTATTGCGAAAGGAGGCAGAATTAAAAGAACAACAAGAGAATTTAAAGTTACAAACGGAAAAAGAGCTGTTGGAACGCCAAAAGGAAATTGAAGATAAGGCGCGATTGAAAGAGCGTGAAAGTTTTGAATTGGAAAAGATCAAATGGGAAAAGCAGTTTGGGGATCAGGCGAAACTGATCGAAGAAATGAAGCGAAAAGCCGAACAAGGCTCAATGCAAATGCAGGGTGAAGTACAAGAGATTGCTTTGGAGAATTTGTTGGCCAGACTTTATCCTTTTGATACCATCGAGGAAGTTGGGAAAGGCATCAGAGGCGCGGATGTGATTCAAACGGTGATCAACTCTGCCCAACAAGTATGCGGCAAAATTGTTTATGAAAGCAAGCGAACCAAAGCCTTTCAAAATGATTGGATCGATAAATTGAAACAAGATCAGATCATTTGTAAAGCCGATATTTCCGTTATTGTAACGGAAACCATGCCGAGCGACATGGATCGTTTCGGAGAAAAAGATGGTGTTTGGATCTGTGGTTTTCACGAGGTTAAAAGTGTATCATTTGTATTGCGTGAGATGTTGGTTAAAACACATTCCGTAATGAGTGCTCAGGAAAACAAGGGCGATAAGATGGAACTGTTGTACACCTATTTGACCGGCTCGGAATTCAAACAAAATATTCAACGTATCGTAGAGAATTACGACAGTATGCTCAACCAATTGAATGCAGAGAAAAAGGCTATGAATAAAATTTGGTCGCAACGGGAAAAACAGATTTGGGTGGTGCAGGAAAACATATCGGCACTCTTTGGTTCCATTAAAGGTATTGCCGGAAATGCCATTGAGGCTGTAGATGTTTTAGAATTGCCGGATCCGGATTTTGATTAGAGCATCCACGAGTAAAATATCTTTATTAAACAAATCTATCTTCTAACTGTTAGAATGAAATGCAAAAAGTATCCATATTTTGGTTTCGAAGGGATTTACGATTAGAGGACAATGTTGGCTTACATCATGCTTTAAAATCAGGACGGCCGGTAATGCCGATTTTTATTTTTGACACTGATATTATTGATGATCTGCCCAAAAATGATGCGCGGATTAGTTTCATCCATAAATGCTTGCAGACCATCAACAATGATCTTAAAGCCTTTGATAGCAGCATCAAAATTTACCAAGGAAGGCCCATTGACATCTGGAAGACAGTTATCAAAGATTTTGAGGTGGCTCAAGTTTATACCAATAAGGATTATGAACCCTATGCCGTTCAACGGGACCAACAAGTAGCCGATCTTTTATCCAAAAATGGAATTGAATTCAAGACATTTAAAGATCAGGTGATTTTCGAGGAAGCCGAAGTATTGAAAGACGATGGCCATCCATATACTGTGTTCACCCCGTATAAAAATAAATGGCTGGAACATTTAAAAAACATTGACATTAAAGATCATCCGGTTAAACATTATCACAACAATTTTCATCAATGCGCTTACAACTTTCCAACTTTGGCGGACATAGGATTCGAAAAATCATCGATAGAAGTAAAAGATCATAACTTCAATAATTTAAAAAATTACGATGAGATAAGAGACTTTCCGGCTAAGGATGGCACCAGTTACTTGAGTCCGCATCTTCGATTCGGCACCGTTAGTATTAGAAAAACTTTACAAACCGCATTAGCTAACAACTCCGTTTTCGTTAGT
>JAGQYH010000449.1 GCA_020436175.1 Bacteroidota bacterium | reverse complement strand
AATTCTATTGGGTAGATGGTAAAGTGATCTTTTAACCCGCTTATGCTTTACTCTAAACACGTTGCATTTACCTGCCGAAGGCATGGAACGACTATTTTATTGTTTCTTTATAGAATCGTTGGCGTTCAAGCTCAAACGGGTGGTGTTGAATAGTAACAATCCTCTTAATCTCATATTTCTTAACCTCTCCGATACATTTTACGGCTAAAATAATGTTTATTCGATAGCTAATGCTATCCTTTTATAGGTCCGTAGGCAAAGCCATACGGACAGGCCGCTGCTTGGATTATTGGTTCATGATACAGACATAGCGAACACTACCGTTCCAGCAAAGTATACTGCTATGCTTTTTACTCAAGTATTGAACTGAGTAAATTATCCACTTTTTCAATATGTCTTAAACTAACAGGCAAGTCATTCAACATTTTTCGACCACCAGTTTTATAAAATTCAATTATGGATTGTTTATCACTATATTTTTCAATTATATCTATCAAAAGGTGATAAGATTTAATAACATCAGACTTATTCTTTTGATCTTTTATTTTCAATTGAAGCTCTTCAAGCAGCCTATTTTTTTGCTCATTAGATTCCATAATAATTGAAAGTTTCTTCAATAATTCCTGTTCATAGAAGTTACGGTAAAAGCTCAAACTCCAACGAGTAGCGCATGATTTTATCGAAGATAAATCATTTTATGTGGAAATGGTAAGTAATACAATTACATACCGAACAATATAAAAGCAACACCTCTTTGCTGCTATTTAAACTCAATACCTTTAGGCTTCCGTTCCAATAAAAAAGAGTCGTAAAAGCACATACTCTTACGACTCTTTCATCATTTTAGCATTTAAAATATTATCTCTGAATTTCTATTTCCAGACAATCCGGTGTTAAGCAATCATCACATTCTACTTGAGTTACCGTAATCTTTAATCTTTGGGCGCTTTCGCAACCGCTGATCAATGCTCTTTCACCTACATAATAGATACCTGCTGTGCTAGGCGTAAAGCTGGTGGTACCAACTGCAATCGGTGTTCCTCCTACCGGAACAGTGTACCAGTCAGCTGTTGCACCCGGTGAAACGAAAACCACTAATGTTGGCATTGGTTTACCGAAACATACTTCCACTTCATCTACTCCATTTGGTACGCCCACTTCAGGACAAGGACAGTTTGGTGAATTAAATGTTCTGGTCGCTTTACAACCATTGCTGTTGGTTACTGTAATTACTAAATTGGTTCCTACAGGAATACTATCCACTCTGTAAACA
>JAGQYH010000448.1 GCA_020436175.1 Bacteroidota bacterium | reverse complement strand
TGAAAGCAGGAAAAAATATTCAACACCCAAAGACAACAAATATTTTGATGATGCGGCAGAGAGATGGGATTAAAAAGCCCTTCACTGTAGATTGAAACAATAATTATTATGTTAATACGCAACGATTATAGCACACTACTCATCTTATATGGCAATATCTGATTAACTTCATATTTAAATCGTTCACCGTTGAAAAAGACCCTGATTTTTCTGTTTCTATTTGTCTTTGCGTTTACCTTTAGAAGTATTGGTCAAAAAGGATTGTATGTAGGTTTTGCCGGAAATGTTGGTATTTCTGCCATTGGCAATCAAAATCTCTATGGGATGAAATGGAACTATCTCAATAAGGATAAATCCTTTGATCCGGCATACAAAATAACCATGGGTTATGGAGCGAATGCCAAATTGGGATACAACTTTACACCGCCGATCGGAATGCAATTGGAAGTCGGCTACCAAAGTAGAGGACAAAAGTATGAAGACACTGACGGCAGAGATGTAACTCACACCAAAGATATTTCCCTCAATTACATTACAACAGGCGTTTACTTTAGATATACCAGTATTTTCAGAAGGAATTATTATAAGAAAGAACAAAAGGTAAGGCTGGCCATCACCGTAGGACCTCAATTTAATGTGCTGCTTTCAGCCGATCAAACTTACAGCTTATCGGGAGAGGTTTTGAATGTTTTGGGTTTGGATTTAACCGATATAGATTATCCATCTTCCAACCCACCGGCGTGGACCAGCGATTATAATTTTTCGAATGATGCTGATGATAAGGCACTTTTTAGAAATTACGATATAGGACTGCTCGCCAGAATTGGAGTTGATTTTTATCCTAAGAAATGGTTTTTTATTTCTCCGACGATAACTTCTTATTTAAGCTTAACCGACATCAACGACAAAGACTTTTCAGTACACTCCGGCTATGGTCAAAGTAGAAACTTTTCGATGGGGTTTGAACTGGGGTTTGGATTTTACATGAATAAGGAATAGCTAAAAATCCTTTTTCTTTAGTTTGTTGTGATATTCTTTCACCAACATCAAACTGGCAGAACCATACCAAGGTTTCAACTCCATTACCAAGCTGCCGGCTTGTATGGCAGGGTCGCTTTCCGTTAATGCTTTTGCCTCTTCCATCGTTTCTACATTAAAAATGTAGATGCCCCGAAGTTCACCTTCATCCAAAAATGGTCCGGCTACCACTAATTTACCTTCCTCAGCCAGCCTACCGATATTGTCTAGATGCGCTTTTTGCAAAGCAATTGCCTC
>JAGQYH010000447.1 GCA_020436175.1 Bacteroidota bacterium | reverse complement strand
TGATAATTGATCTGACCGATATGATAAGAAAGATGCCATAGCAAGTGCATCAAAAATTCAAATGTAGTCGGTTTAAAATCGGGTTTTGGAAATTCAAATGGATACAGATTAAAATAGTCCGATTCTGTGAGTTGATTCAATATCTCGGGTAGAAAAACCTTTATGTCCATTATCTCCTGAATGATTTCCGTTCTCGGTTTATTTTTAATCGAAAATTCCAGATCTCTTTGCCTTACATAACCCAATTGCCCTAAAACAGCACCGATGAAATGATTTAAATTACCAATGAGATGTACCGCTAGGTTTCCGGCGGAGTTATTAATGCCAACAGTAACTAACCACATCTGTTCTTCATTCGCATAGGCGTTCATTTCATCCACCAGTTGGTCTAAACAACTATCGAATTTATTGATAAAACTTTCAGTAATCTTTTTGGTCTGCATGTATCAATTTTGTCGGAAAAGCCTAAAAATACACTTCCGCTGGCAATGTCTCAACTTTTCAGAAAGATGATTTCAATTTTTTGTTAGGTGTGCAATGGATTGACGAATCAATTCAGCAGTATAAATTGGCGATTCTAATGGAAGCATGTGTGTGCCTTTTACTATTTCCCATTCAAAATTATGCTGATGAGCCAATCGTTTCATGAACTTGGGTTGGCTGACATTGGTTCTGTCTGCTGAGATAATCTTTCCCGGTAAATTTTTTAAACGCTTTTTATATCGATCGAAATGATAGGGCATAACATTAAAAATGTCAAGTTCTTTTTCAACCGTGAAAGCAAGAACATAGCCATCATTGGTTTTTTTCAAACCGTATTGCAGGTAATCCTGTAAACAATCTTCATCCAATTGATTGAATAAGGTCTTGCTTTTAAAATATTCAGTTGCACTTTCCATATCGGGCCAATGTTCTCTTCTTCCTTTAGACTTCATGGCCGGAGAGAAGTATTTAAACAAGTCCAATGCATAGGCAATAGGAGCCAATGTAGCCATCCATCCATTCAGTATAACCGGTTCGATCAGTATAATTAATTGGAACAAATCCGGTCGTTTGAATGCGGCATTTAAGGTAATTGAAGCACCAAAGGAGTGCCCTACACCAATCACCGGGCGGTTGGTCTGTTGCTCAATAAAGGCGATCATTTCTTCGGCCGACTTCATCCAATCTTTGGTGATGGGATATTGAGGATCATGAGCATACATTTCTTTAAAGATCACCTCATTGTCTTTACTCAGTTCAGTTAACATTTTTGAATACACCTTTGCCGGAAAACCATTGGCATGTGCAAAGTTGAGGATGTCTTTTTCCATGAAATAAAATTACA
>JAGQYH010000446.1 GCA_020436175.1 Bacteroidota bacterium | reverse complement strand
AGAATTATTTAATAAAAGATAAAACCACTATAAAAGAAGGGTGAAGAGTAATATTTTTGCAGCATGAGATACATCACTGCGATAATCTTGATGCTTATTGGCGCGAGCTTGAACGCCCAAGATAATTTTATCGATTTAGGAACGGATACGATTTATTATGATGCAGATTATGAATATGTTGTAGCTTTTGAAACCGAAGCTGGAATGGAGAGTTTTGTATTTTATAGATCTGCCTTAAAAGCTTACAAGGAAAACGACCTTCTTTCCGCAAAAGCAATGATCAAAAAATCTATCAAATTGAACAAGAATGAAGTTAAATTTAAAATGCTTCAAGCTTGGATCAATTCCAAAGAAGGCTCCTATAAAAAGGCCATTAAACTAAGTAAAAAGGTGTTAGAAGAACATCCGAATTATAAAGAAGCACATTATTGTAAAGCCTTAAATCATTTTTTATTAGGAGAATATTTAAGTGCAAACATTGGTTTCAGTTATTTGATTGAGTTGGACGATGCTGATTTTCAAGCCTATTACGGTCGGGCTGAAACCAGACTTAAACTGGATGACCTGCAAGGAGCAGTGAACGATTATACCAAAGCATTGGCGGCTAATAGAACGCTTACGGAAGCCTACAAAGGCAGAGGCATTGCTTACTCCAAAATGTATGATTTTAAAAGTGCGATTAAGGATTTCAATCAGGCACTCACATCCAAACCTAACGATGGCGAGTTGTATTACTATCGAGGTGTCTGCTATTTAAGATCGAGTGATTTTAGCAATGCTTGTATGAATTTTGAAGATGCACTCAAACTAAACTATAGAGCTGCGGCAGAATATTACAATAAGAATTGTAAGTTCTAAAAACCTGTTTTTGCCAAATTGACATACCTTAAATTGCTATAGCTTTTCTTTATTTAGTTGCTTTTAAATAAAAGCAAATCAATGACTTAAAGTGCATTGATTGAGATTTGTATTTAATAGTTGTACATGTTTAAATACAGTAGCCACCGTCGGCCATGTGAATACTTCCCGTGGTATAAGCAGATGCATCCGACGCTAAGTATAATGCCAAGCCTGCTATGTCAGAAGGTTGACCTACTCTCGCCAATGGCAAACCACTCAACATTTTTTTTACTACTTTTTCATTGCTCCATAAAGCCTCACTAAACTTGGTTTGGATCAAACCCGGACAAATAACATTAGCCCGAATGTTTTTATGTGCCCATTCTTTAGCCATTACTTTTGTCAATGAGATCAAAGCTGCTTTGCTCACGCTATAAATTCCAATGGCGGGCTCCGGAGTAATGCCTCCAATACTGCTGATGTTAATGATGCTGCCCCCATTCTTTTTCATATATGGTAAAGCTCTTCGG
>JAGQYH010000445.1 GCA_020436175.1 Bacteroidota bacterium | reverse complement strand
TCATTCCCACTCAATGCTGTATCGTTAGATATTTTAAGCGATGTCATTGAACATTCATTTAATGCCTATTCTGAAACTAAAGAATCCTTTTATTTGGATCAACTACAGCAGTTTTCTGAAATATTTATGTCAGTAGCAGATAACTTCAGAAAGCTGTTCAATGATCCATATACAAAAAATACCATTGCTCTGAAAAACATTGATGCCATTGAAATGGGTGTTGGCATCAGTTATCATTTGTTCCAACAGCACCAAACCGATGCATTAAAAGAACAGGTATTTAAGTATGCTGAAATTGGGAGATCTGCCTTGCTTCGCGACCTTATTGATGATTACAAAGTCAAAGCCTTTGCCGGCATTCCGGATTCGCTGTTGAAACAGGAGGAATTACTTAAAATAGAATTGGCAGATTTGAATAATCAATTGATCGAGCAGCCCGACAATTTAATTCTGAAACAAGAATTGTTCTCAAAAAAGGAGGCTTTTAATACACATATTGAAGATTTAGTGGCTAAATATCCTAACTACTATAATTTGAAGTTTAACAATGAGGTGGCTTCAATCGATCAGATCCAACAGGCCATACTTCAAACCAATGAAAACTTAGTTGAATATGCCACGGATGATACCGCATACTACGCGCTATTGATCAATGATCAACGCGCTGAAGTTTATTATCTCGGCAATAAACATTTTATCAATTTACAAATCGAAAAATGGAGAAAAGCCATCACTTCTCTACAACAAAATGCTACTGCTGAGTTAGGAGTAGATTTATACCAATTGCTTTTTAAACCATATGAAAAAGAATTATCCGGTAACAAGATCATTATCATCCCCAGTGGTTCGTTATTCTACCTCAACTTTGAAGCATTAAAAAAAGAAGCTAATGCAAAAGACTACTTGATCCATGAATACGATATTCATTATGCTCTTTCCGGCAATGTTCTGTTCGAACAATCAAAGATCAAGAAAAAATCTTCCGGTTATCCGGTTATCGTTGCTCCCGGCTTCGAATCCAATATCAAAACATCATATCAAAATTCGTTGAATGAATCAGAAGAAATTGACAAAGAATTCATTAATACGGTTCGTCAACCTTGGTCGGTAAAAATGGCCAATTATATGTCCAAAAGATATAGAGGAAATGCCCTGATCGGTGAAGCCGCTTCCGAAACAAACGTATTACAAAGCCTCAACAACAGTTCCATCATCCACTTTGCAACGCATGCCATTGCAGATGAAGAAGATCCATTACGGTCAAAGTTGGTTTTAGCAAAAGATAAAGATCAAAACCAAAATGATGGTTATTTACATGCCTACGAATTTTATAACTTGTCGCTTCAATCTGATTTAGCTGTGTTAACCGCC
>JAGQYH010000444.1 GCA_020436175.1 Bacteroidota bacterium | reverse complement strand
ACTTCTGTTGGAATTTTCTATGCATACGAACAATAGCTTTATCATCGATTGGAATTTTGGACATTGCATTTTCCTTTGGATAGTGGACAGCAATGTTTGGGTTGAATGAATTTACAAACCAATATGGACAACAGGGCACCGGAAACAGGAGCCAAGATATAGATCCACAGATGCGCGAGATGGTTGGAAATGATGGCCGGTGCTGTAGACCGGGCAGGGTTCATTGATGCTCCGGATACGGGACCGGCAAAAAAGGCTGCCAACAAAATTGTGCCTCCAATAGCAACACTTGCAAAATGAATTTTCATTTGAGGATGCTGTGAGACCATCAAAATAACCAGCATTAACAAAAGTGAGATCAAAACTTCGATCATAAATGACTGTGATATTGGATTTCTCGGCAAGGTTGCACCTAAAGTAGTGTTGTACGGAAAAAGTTGTGACAATAATACACTTGCTGTAATGGCTCCTATGAATTGTGCCATCATATAAGGTAAAACTGATCTACCATTAAAATGTCCGGCCACCCAGAAAGCAATGGTAACTGCAGGATTCAAATGTGCACCTGAAACATTTCCAAATCGGTAGACCATTAGCATTACGATTAATCCAAATGTAAAAGCTATGATTAAGGTTGAATAGGGAACAAACATGATTTCGCTTAGAATTATGGCGCCGGTACCAAACAAAACCAACATAAATGTTCCAATGGCCTCTGCTATGTATTTATGAAATTCAGACTGCATGACCGGCATTGGATTTAGTAGAATAGCATAAAATGCAATAATGCAATATTGCGATAAAATAGATCTTGTATGAAAACTTAGATTTTATCATTTCTTTCGTTTGAATCAGCAGCAAGAAGTGTTGATCGTATTATTGAAAAATCCGCTCATGAAATCTTGAATTTCTTGCATCCTTTGGGTATCAATGCAGTAACAAATACCGGCACCTTCAATATTACCTTTAATGATGCCTACCTTTTTGAGTTCTTTTAAATGTTGCGATATGGTAGGCTGTGCCAAAGGGAGTTCGTCAACGATATCATTACAAATACAGCCTTGCTTTTTGGCGATCACTTCCAGAATGGCAATACGTGCAGGATGCGCTAAAGCTTTCGCCATCGAGGCCATTGCATTATGTCGGGTATTAAAAAGATCTGATTTGGATGCACCCATAGTTGATATATTGAGCGGTAAAGGTATGAATTAAATTGTATTATTGCAATATTACGATATGTAAATTTATAAAAATTAAAAATCTCCTACATTTGCCGACAATATGAACCAAGGAAAAATAGTAGCAAGCGAAGTTATTTTATCCGATAAAAACAATGGTATGAGAGTGGGTGTATTACCCAACTATGGCGGAACATTG
>JAGQYH010000443.1 GCA_020436175.1 Bacteroidota bacterium | reverse complement strand
ACTTCTGTTGGAATTTTCTATGCATACGAACAATAGCTTTATCATCGATTGGAATTTTGGACATTGCATTTTCCTTTTCTTAATGGACAGCAATGTTTGGGTTGAATGAATTTGCAAACCAGTATAGATAATAAAGCCCCTGAAACCGGAGCCATAATGTAGATCCACAGATGCGAGAGATGGTTGGAAATGATGGCCGGAGCCAAGGAGCGGGCAGGGTTCATTGATGCTCCTGAAACAGGACCGGCAAAAAAGGCCGCCAACAAAACAGTGCCTCCAATAGCAACACTTGCAAAATGAATTTTCATTTGACGCCGTTGAGAGACCGTCAAAATTACCAGCATTAACAGAAGTGTTATCAAAACTTCGATCATAAATGACTGAGATATATGATTTCCGGGCAAAGTAGCACCTAGGGTAGTGTTGTAGGGAAAAAGCTGTGATAATAACACACTTGCTGAGATAGCTCCTATGAATTGTGCCATCATATAGGGTAGCACAGAACGGCCATTAAAATGTCCGGCCGCCCAAAAGGCAATGGTAACAGCAGGATTCAAATGTGCACCGGAAATATTTCCAAATCGATAGACCATTAGCATTACGATTAATCCAAATGTAAAAGCTATGATTAAGGTTGAATAGGGAAGAAACATGATTTCACTTAGAACGATGGCACCGGTACCAAATAAAACCAACATAAATGTTCCGATTGCCTCTGCTATGTATTTATGAAATGCTGATTTCATGATTTACCTTACTTCAGCTGGATTGAATAAAATGCAATAATGCAATATTGCGATTAAAATGATTTTGTATGAAATATGAAGTGCTTTCATCATCATTAATCAATTGTTTAGCAGCAAGAAGTGTTGATCGTTGTATCAAAGAATCCGCTCATAAAATCCTGAATTTCCTGCATCCTTTGGGTATCAATGCAATAACATATACCGGCACCTTCAATATTGCCTTTTATGATGCCCACCTTTTTAAGTTCTTTTAAATGCTGTGAAATAGTAGGCTGTGCCAAGGGTAGTTCATCAACAATGTCGTTACAGATGCAGCCTTGTTTTTTGGCAATCACTTCCAAAATGGCAATTCGTGCCGGATGCGCCAATGCCTTTGCCACTGAGGCCATTGCATTGTGTCGGGTATTAAAAAGATCTGATTTGGATGCGCCCATTATTGATGTATTGAGTGGTAAAGGTATAAATTAAAATGTATTATTGCAATATTACGATAAATAAAAATTATAAAAATTAATAATAACCTACATTTGCCGACAGTATGAATAAAGGAAAAACATTAGCAAGCGAAGTTATTTTATCCGATAAAAACAATGGTATGAGAGTGGGTGTATTACCCAATTATGGCGGAACATTG
>JAGQYH010000442.1 GCA_020436175.1 Bacteroidota bacterium | reverse complement strand
CTTTCATCTACAAAAGAAATATCCGGACATACCGTTTCATTGGTTCGTTGATTGGTATAAGATTTAGGGCTTTCATATCCTTCATAGTTGGCTTTTACAGATTCTACTTTTCTTTTGTTGACCCACTGTAAAGCCTTCTCAAAATACTTGTCACTTACCTCCGTATCCATATTTAAAATTTATTGGTGTAGGGAATATAATACGAAAAAATAGGCACAATTCCTAATTAGGATACCATCAACAACTACTTCAAAGGGTAGAAAACTGGATTTTTTCAAAGAATTAGCTATTTACACTTGACATTTTTTAGGAGTTAAAATACATTTACCCTCAAATAGTTGTCAAAAAACTCCGAACATTACTCGGTTGGCACCCAAACTATTTACTCCCCCACCACGAACACTCCTTTAATGTAATACCCCTTGTAACATTAAAAAATTAATGCTTGTTTTCAATGGATAAATCATTGATCTCAATTGAAGCAAGTGTTTTAAAAATGAGAGAGGTGAAAAATAGTTTTATTGCTTTAATAGGCACAGTGGCCTTATTATTGGCTGGAATAGTCGCTTACGCACAAACGGATACTGCTTATACCGTTATGAATGGTACGCATTGCAACGGCCAAAATCCTGATGGTGCATGGCTAACAGATGAAACATGGGAATCGTCCAATGGTTTAAAATTGCCCCCTGAAGAAGACTGGCCGGGAAGTAAAATCATCATTCGTAACAATATTATTATCTGTAACAATAAAGATATTGACTTGTCGCAATCCAATGTAGATACCGTCATCATGAGAAGCGGATCTTCCATTAATTACCGTGCCAACTCAACATTAATATTACCGGAAGGTGCGGTTTTGATCATGGAAGAAAATACCTCAATATCTGTTACCAATCAAAGCCAAGGCACCTTATTGCAAATTGGAAACGACTCCATTTGGGGTAAGGAAGTACTATGTACAATACCCATTGAAGGACCAAGAGTAATCAGTAATCAAACTAGAATATGCGAAGAAGAAATTTTACTGCCTGTTGAATTATTATCCTTTAATGCCGATACTGTTGGATCATCTGTAATGCTTACCTGGATAACTTTAAGTGAGACCAATACAGATTATTTCGAGATCCAACATTCCATGGATGCTATTCATTGGGAGACACTAGACCATGTTCCGGCCAGTGGATTTAGTAAGCAAGCACAGTTTTATCATTGGAATCATGACAATCCTGCAAAAGCTATTAACTACTACAGAATAAAGCAAGTGGATTTTGACGGTCAGTTCAGTTTCTTTCCTGTCGTGAATGCACAACTGATCTCCAACTTAAATTGTAAAATAAACAACCCAATAGATGACAAGCTGTACTTAACGGTTCAATCCTACAACAAAAAAGATATAGGAATAGCTGTAACGGCTA
>JAGQYH010000441.1 GCA_020436175.1 Bacteroidota bacterium | reverse complement strand
AATTACGGCATTACCGATATCATGGAAGACCATAGATTGGTTGCCGGATTTAAGATCCCTACTGATTTTGACGGAACGGAATTATATACAGCTTACAATAATCTAAAAAGGCGATTCGATTGGCGTTTATTGTTTTATAGAAAAACCGATAAGCAGATATTTGCCTATCCAGATGGTTTATTCAGTGGTGTACCTACCAATATTCCGGGACAATCCCCTTTGCCTCAAGGCATTGACCTGCCTAATTTAGTGGCCAATCCAAGTGGATTTATTTTCGTTAATCCATTGTTAGGCTTATCTGGAAAATTAAAAACACATTATGCCGAAGCCAGTGTAAGTTTCCCAATTGATATCATCAGAAGTGTTAAGGTGCATGCCGGATACAGGAATGAGAAAGTTATTTTGCAATCTTTGGATACTGTTGGTTTGGCTTTCCCTACATACACCGAAAATTGGTCGCTGTTAAAGGGTGAATTCGTACATGACAACACTAAATCTCTTGCTACCAATATTAGAACAGGATTGCGATTTAAAGTATTCACCGAATTTCATAGAAACTGGTCAACCAAGGAAAATATCTTTGTAACCGGTTTTGATGTTCGACATTACCAAAAATTGTATAAGACTATCATTTGGGCGAATAGAGTGGCGTATGCCAGTTCTTATGGCCCACAAAAGGTATTCTATTATTTGGGCGGCATTGATGGTCAACTCAACCCTAAATTCGACAGTAGAACGCCGATTGACTACACTCAAAATTATGGCTTTCAAGCGGGAGCGGTCAATATGAGAGGCTTTGCACAAAATATTAGAAACGGGAATAGTTTTGCCTTATGGAACAGTGAATTAAGAGTCCCCATATTTTCAGCTTTTATCAAACGTCCTATTAAACTTTCTTTTATACGTGATTTTCAGATCATCGGATTTTTTGATGCCGGCTTAGCTTACAAAGGCATAGCTCCTTGGGATGATGAAAATGCATTTGACGTTACTACTATTGGCCAACCACCTTTAGAGGTAGAGGTTAATTTTTATAGAAGGCCTACTGTTTTTGGCATGGGCACCGGATTTAGAACCTCCATTTTAGGTTATTTCCTTAGAGTAGATGTTGGTTGGGGAAAAGACGGCTCGGATGTCAAACCGGATCCGATTTGGCACATTTCCTTCAGTAAAGACTTTTAAGTTTCCGCATTTAAAGTTTGGTCTTTTCAAAACTTTACTTCACCCATATCTAAGTTTTTCAGATCGCAAATAAATCCTTTATCTATCTTCGTTCTTTGAACGTTGAGCATGCAAGAAAAATACAAACCCCACTTACTTCTATTTGCGGTTAATTTGGTCTATGCCGGCAATTTTACCATTGCCAAAATTGCGATGCCAGAATACATTACACCTCATGCGTTCATTCTGTTAAGAGTAGCAGTGGGAGCATTGTTCTTTTACTTAATTCATTCTTATTTTATTCAGGAAAAAGTTCAAAAAGAAGATTGGCCCAGATTAGTACTTTG
>JAGQYH010000440.1 GCA_020436175.1 Bacteroidota bacterium | reverse complement strand
AAGTTAACCGCTTTGCAGATTGATCGATCATCGGTGCCGACAACGATGATGTTATGTGAATCATGCCCTACACACGAGGCGATGGCACCTTCCTTCAATTGAAAACCCTTGATGAATGCAATCGCTGGCGGCTGTTCATTATAGCGATTAACCACCGCCATTTTTAATACATCCGTTTGAGTATTTGAAACGTAATAGCCATCTTTCACGCTGGCTGCTTCCACGATATCTCTAGTGATTAATTCACCATCCAATGCTTCAATCACTCTGATTTTATTCCCTTCTGCCTTTATATTAAAAGCTTCTTCTTGTTTTATAGAAGTATTAAAATTGTTAATGATCTGAAATTCAACCGGCTGTATTTTTGATTGACCATTTTCAGCCACCAATTCACCATTGATGTAGGTGGCCAATATTTCAAAGTTTCTTAAGTCCTTAGCCACTACAAAATCGGCAGGATCTCCGATTTTCAAACTGCCTACATCTAATTTGTAATGATCAATGGGATTCAAGCAAGCCGCCTGTAAAACCTTGAATTTATCCTTTCCCTTTGCAATAGCTCGTGCTACTAACTTATTAATATGACCAACCAACAAATCATCGGGATGCTTATCATCGGAACAAAACATCATTTGTTCATAATTATCGTCCAACAGGTCGATCAATGCTTCAAAATTCTTAGCCGCACTGCCTTCTCGGATGATTACCTTCATGCCGTACGACAGCTTCTCTTTCGCTTCATCATAAGTAAAACATTCATGATCAGTGGAAATACCGGCATCAATATAAGTTTTGGCCCTTTCTCCTCTTAAACCCGGAGAATGTCCATCAATTGGTTTGCCATGTTTTTTGGCGTAAGTCAATTTTTGATGCACTTCTTCATCATTGAACAGCACGCCGGGATAATTCATCATCTCCGCCAAATATTTAATTTCCCGTCTGCTCAATAAAGCATCAATAGCTTTTGAATCAATTACAGCACCGGCTGTTTCAAAAGTGGTAGCAGGCACACAGGAAGGTGCCCCAAAATTAAATTTAAAAGGCACTTTTTGACCGTTATCGATCATAAAATCCACGCCTTCAACACCCAAAACATTAGCAATTTCATGAGGATCTGAAACAGTAGCCACGGTGCCGTGTACCACTGCCATACGAGCAAATTCGGAAGGCACCAACATGGAGCTTTCAATATGAATATGAGCATCAATAAAACCGGGAAGAATAAAATTATCTACGCGCTCATTGATCTGAACAATACTCTTGATCTTGCCTTTTTCTATAGTTATTATGCCTGGCAAGATGCTTTTATTCTTAATATTAACGATGTTACCCTTTACCTGCATCATGTAGAATTTATATCGCTAATCTATTTTTTATTTTTTTATCGACCTAAATAATTGGAGATTAAAATATCTTTGTTGCTATAATTGTCAGGGTTGAATCCAAAAGTATTTTTAATAACGCCTCCTTTCACTCAACTGAATACTCCATATCCGGCAACTGCTTATTTAAA
>JAGQYH010000043.1:6793-13832 GCA_020436175.1 Bacteroidota bacterium | reverse complement strand
TAACAACATCTTCCGCTGCAATCGTCCAAACGATATCACCTTTCAGAATAGGATCAATATGGTGGATCTGAATGCCTACATTTCCGGCAGGATGTTTACCCTCAAACCAATAATGATTCACATTCTTTGCATTGATAAAAGCAGAAGCAGGTGACTCGGATGCATCCATACTTAAATTCACAGCTCCATCTGTCAATTTGTTCAATGCATCAATTCCTTTTTGAAAATCAGCATCTGTTCCTGCCAAAGTATAATTCAAGTTGGCCGCCATGGGATGACTATCGAAGGCTGATATAAAAATACCCTTTGGGGTTTCGTCCGCCGAAGCAATCTCATTAAATGGTCTTTGTTTCAAATATGGCCACAATCCTGCCGCTAACATTTGCGACACAACATCTTCTCTGCTTAAGCCAGCTAAATCACCGGTTTCAAACGTTTTGTAGCTGATCTCCTTATCAGCAAGAATGACAACATCTGCAATAGATCTTTTTTCACCTCTATTGACGGCAGCAATCTCTCCGCTTACCGGCGCAGTATATTTTATACTTGGATTCTTCTTATCAAAAAAGAGAACATCACCGGCTTTTACTTCATCTCCTACTTCAACTACCACTTTTGGAATTGGAGATATGCCAATAAAATCCTTTGGATTGATGGCATAGGTAGTGGCATTATAGTCTGTAGTTTCTTTCAAAGGACTACCTTCTATCTTAATATCATAGCCTTTGCGTAGTTTAAAGTAAGGTGCATTGGCTAATGAAGACTTAGCCACAACATCAGATATCGGTGCTTTAAAAATTCTATTCTTCACGGAAGGAACAATGGAATAATTACCATTCGGATCTTTCACATAGGTTTCTTTGCCAAATGCCAACATTTTATCTGAAATAAAAAGGAAACCTATTACGAAAATCAACAATATTGAAATCATTACAAAAATAAAAATGCTTTGATTAAAACTTGCTGATAGAAAGAAGCTCGTAGCTTCTGATAAATTTTGCAACAATATCATGTAGAAGTTCTAGTTTATTTTGACTATTAAACTCCCTTTATTAATAGCCGGCGCAAAGGTATTATTTGTTTTTAAAATCTGGTATTAATTTGCCTTTAATTTTGAAATAACCTGCGGAAATTGTGCAAAAACCAACGATAATGACCAACGGCTTATTTGTCTCATTTACAAATTCAATGACTCCCCACATCGCTTGCAAAACTTGGCATCATCAGCATGATCGCTAAAATTGCAATTACTACACGATTGGGTATTGGTATTTAAAGTGCCGTGTTTAGCTAATTCTGCCGTTACTATACCGGTAGGAACGGCAATAATTCCATAACCAATCAACATGATGACGGAAGCCACAAATTGACCCAGCGGAGTGGTTGGGCTAATATCTCCATAGCCGACCGTAGTCAGCGTAACAATTGCCCAATAAATGCTCACCGGAATATTGACAAAGCCACTGTCCTGTCCACCTTCGATCAAATACATGACTGCTCCTAAAACAATAACCAACAAACCAACACCTACTACAAAGATGAAGATCTTCCTTCGACTATCCATCAATGCCTTTTTTAAGTAGGATCCTTCCGACAAGTATCTTGTTATTTTAAATACTCTGAAAATCCTGAATAAACGTAATACTCTTATGATGGCCAGCGTATGTGTTCCGGAAAAAATAAGACTTAAATAAGCCGGTAAAATAGACAAGAGGTCAATTATTCCATAAAAGGAAAAAATATACTTAACAGGTTTTTTAATGGAATATATCCTTAAGAAATATTCGATGGTAAATACAACCGTTACTATCCATTCGGTATATTTGAAAAATAAATGAAATTGACGATCATACGCCTTGACACTTTCTAATATAACAGCAAGAACACTAATGATTATCAACCAAAACAAAACAACATCAAATAGCTTACCTGATGGTGTATCGGCTTCAAAGATAACCTCATGAACCCTTTCTCTTAAACTAATTTTTTCTTTCAAATGTCTTTACTTTTATATTCGGCTAGCCACAATATAAAAAAACTGCTTTCAAGCTTCCTATTTTTTAAAGAATAAAAATTAAGGTGCATGATTTCATAGAAATATTACCTTTGCATTCCATTTGGCTAAGATAGCAACTATGGTATTTGGCTATTTGTTGATGATTGTTAGCAATTTTCTGACAGCCGAATGAATAGAAATATTGTAATATGAAAATCGTAATTGCAGGGGCTGGTGAAGTAGGATTTCACTTAGCAAAAATGTTGGCTTTTGAAGCACAGGACATTTATCTAATTGATTCCGATGACGAAAGACTAAAATATGCCGACATTCACTTGGATGTTATAACACTAAACGGCGATGCTACTTCCTTAAAAACTTTAGAGAGTGCCAATGTGAAGAATGCCGACCTATTTATCTCCGTAACTTCTTCGCAAGAAACCAACATTCTGTCTGCCGTATTGAGCAAAAAGTTGGGAGCCGAATACACAATCGCGAGGATTCATAATTATGAATTTATCAGCAGAAAACATATTGTCGACTTTAAAGAAATTGGCGTAGATGCCCTTTTTAGTGCCCGTGATTTGGCCGCTAAGGAGATCAATAGATTGATGAAGCAATCTGCCGTAACAGATAGTTTTGAATTTGCAGAAGGTCAACTGTCTTTGATCGGTGTTCACTTGGATTCCAGATCGGCTTTGGTAGATATGAGCATTACCGATTCTAAGCAATACAATGATGAAATGGATTTTATGCCGGTAGCTATCTTACGAGGCAATAAAACCATTATACCTAGAGGCGGCACCATATTCAAGAAAAACGACCACGTATACTTCACCACCAAAAAAGAACGCATTCCTTATGTTTTAAAATTATGCGGTAAGGAAAATGTGAAAATCGACAATGTAATGATCCTGGGAGGCAGTGAAATAGGTGTTTTAGCTGCAGAAATGTTACAAGATCAATACAACGTAAAACTGATCGAAAGAGACAGAAAGCGCTGTATGCAATTGGTGGAAAAACTACAAGATACGCTGGTCATACATGGTGATGGCAGAGAAGTTGATATTCTGGAGTCCGAGAATTTGTCTGAAATGGATGCCTTTATCAGTGTTACGGGAGATTCAGAAACCAATATCATCAGTTGTTTGTTAGCCAAAAATCACGGAGTGAAACAAACCATTGCGTCTGTTGAGAACATCAATTACATCAATTTGTCACAAAATATTGGTGTTGATACCATGATCAATAAAAAACTGATCGCGGCCAGCAACATTTTCAGACATATAAGAAAAGGTGAGATCAGTAATATTGCATCCTTGCATGGTGTAGATGCTGAGATCATTGAATTTACTGCCAACGAAAAAACGAAGATCGTTACTTCAAAAATAAAAGATCTTAAATTTCCTAAATCAGCCATTATTGGTGGTGTGATCAGAAACAAGGACACCGTGATTTTCCCATTGGGTGAGTTTCAAATCATACCCGACGACCATGTTGTGGTGATCTCTTTTGAGGAATGTATTAAGCAAGTTGAAAAATTCTTTCATTAGTGGCCAAGTATAAGATCATTAATTTTAAAGCTGTCTTTTTCATTATCGGTATCCTGTTAATGATATGTGGCACTGCCATGCTCTTAGGATTGCCGTTTTCGTTCTACTTTAAAAGCAATGATGTTTGGGCATTACTGGCTTCTGCCGGCACAACTTGTTTTAGCGGTTTCATGTTGTGGCTAACTACGAAGGATGCCAAGAATAGAAACATAGGAAAACGTGAAGCCTATTTGATCGTGGGTTTGTCCTATTTCACAATGGGTTTGTTCGGTAGTTTACCTTATATGTTTTCCGGTGCCATTCCTAATTTAACCAATGCCTATTTTGAAACGGTTTCAGGATTAACTACCACCGGAGCCTCCATTTTAAACGACATTGAAAGTGTTCCTCCCGGAATTTTATTTTGGAGGAGTTTAACGCAATGGATGGGCGGTATGGGAATCATCTTATTAACCATCGCAATACTACCCTATTTTGGCATTGGCGGTATGGAATTATTTGTAGCTGAAGTGCCGGGCCCTACAAAAGAAAAATTGCATCCCAGAATAAATGAAACAGCCAAGCGATTGTGGTACATTTATTTCGGGCTTACGGGAGCGTTAACCGCTATATTATGGCTAGAAGGAATGTCGTTCTTTGATGCTATCAATCATGCTTTCGCTACATTATCAACCGGAGGCTTCTCGACAAAACAAGCCAGCATCGCTGCTTTCGATTCGAAATTGATTGAATATACCCTCATTGTATTCATGTTTTTGGCCGGTATGAATTTCACCCTTCATTATTTCGCTATAAAAAGGAATTTCATTGATATTTTCAATAATGAGGAGTTTCGATTATATACCGGTTTTATTGCAATTATGACAGTGATCATAACAGTGGTGATCATTATCAATCACTTTGAACCGGTAGAACCCACTTTTAGAGGTGTGCTGTTTACTACCATTTCATTGGTTACCACCACCGGATTTGCTACAGTTGATTATACGCAATGGTTTGGATTTATCTCTTTACTTTTCTTTTGGATGCTATTTTGTGGTGGTATGGCTGGTTCTACTGCCGGTGGAATAAAAGCTGTAAGACACTTAATTTTAGTAAAGAACGGCGTTCTTGAATTTAGAAGAATGCTTCACCCAAGAGCTATTTTACCGGTTAGATTTAACAAGCATATTGTTTCCGAAACCATGGTTTACAATGTATTGGCCTTCTTCATTATTTATGTAATGATCTTCATCTTTGGATCACTCATCCTTGCAGCAGCGGGCACATCCCAAGGCAGCATGGACCTGTTAACTGCCATGAGTGCCACGGCTACTTCTTTAGGTAACGTTGGACCGGGTATCAGTACAGTGGGTCCCGCCAATAACTTTTACCATATCAGTGCATTTGGTAAATGGTTCCTTTCCTGGTTGATGATCGTAGGTCGTTTGGAGATATTTACCGTCATCATGATATTTACCCCGTATTTTTGGAAAAAAACTTAATCGCTCCTTGATAAGGAACGATTTCATAAGGGATTTGTTAGTCAATACAATTCAAATAAACAAAACGATATATGGCAGCAGAAACAATACAAGTAGATTTAGGCTACAAGGCACCGGATTTTAAATTACTAGATACTGTTAGCGGAGAATTAAAAAGTTTAGATCAGTTAAAAGGTCAAAAGGCTACTGTGGTCATGTTCATTTGTAATCACTGTCCATATGTTATTCACGTTTATAAAGAATTGATCCGTTTGGCAAACGATTACATCCCGAAAGGCATAGGTTTTATTGCAATCAGCAGTAACGATGTTGTTAATTATCCCGCTGACAGTCCGGATAAAATGCAGAAATTTGCCACTTCTACCAAATTCCCTTTCCCTTATTTGTATGATGAAACACAATCTATAGCCAAAGCCTATCATGCCAGTTGCACCCCTGATTTTAGTGTTTTTGACGGACAATTAAAATGTGTTTACAGAGGTCGTATGGATGCGGCTACACCAAAAAACAGCGAAGTAAATGACGGCAAGGATCTTAGAAATGTTTTAGAGGCTATACTCCATGAACAGCCCATCAATGCGACTCAACATCCGAGCATTGGCTGCAGTATTAAATGGAAACAATAAAATTGATGAGTGATCATCATTTGAGATTTCCTATTGGAGAGTTTGAAATACCCTCCGTTATTACTTCGAAACAGATCGAAGATTGGATAAATGATATTGCCGTATTCCCACAACATTTAAGCGAAGCCGTCAAGGACTTATCAAATGATCAACTTGATACTGCTTATCGACCGAACGGTTGGACGATCCGACAAGTGGTTCACCATTGTGCAGATAGCCATATGAATAGCCTAATTCGATTCAAGTTGGCATTAACCGAAAACAATCCGACCATAAAACCTTATGATGAAGCTCAATGGGCTGAATTGTCGGATAGTAAAACAAGTCCCTTTCAACCTTCGCTTCAAATCATCAATGGTTTACACGAAAGATGGGTCATACTTTTAAAATCATTGACAGAAGACGATTTGATAAAGGTATTTACTCATCCCGAACATCGAAAAACCTTCTCTATTGCAGAAACAATAGGAATATATGCATGGCATGGCAGACATCATTTAGCGCATATCACTACTTTGAAACAAAGAAAAAACTGGTAAAACCTATTGAACAATCAATTTCCCTGAACCCATCAAACCATTGATATCAGCTATAGTAAAGAAATAAATTCCAGTTAGCAGATCTTTACGTTGTAGTATAACTTCATTGCCGTAAAATTCTTCTTTTCTTACTAACCTGCCATCTTGAGCGTAAATATTTAATGTCCAAAGTTGGATGGTTTCACCTTCCAACACAATTCTGAACTGCTCCTTAAATGGATTTGGATAACTATTGATAGAAATTGTAGGTCGATATTGGTGCTCAACACTTAAAACTATATCCTCACCCAAGGTATGATAAACCACTTCCGTTTCTATTATGGAATCCGCTAAAACAATGGTTACCTTATTTTCGATCAATGTACCAATGGCAGTTCCTTGCTTCAAATTTACTTTGAACTTTACAAATCCAAAGTGATTACCTTCATCTGCTGTTGTTAATTCGATTTCATTAAAAATAATTTTCAAGATCCTTTCCTCTTCAATAACAATATTGTAAGGATGGCTGGTGACGCCAATACTTAATGTGGTAATATCCACTGCTTCATCTAAAGTATCAATGATCTCAACTCTATTGATCACCTCTTCGTCGGTATTCTCAAAACGAATAAAATACTCCAACTCATCTCCCACCCGGATGTAGTGCATTTCATCATAGCCTTTTGGATAGGCCACGTGTAAGTTACCTTCCAGATCAATAATGTTTTCCTGACAATCAATGCTGACAAATGGAGAATTATCATACAAAGGAAATCGATTCACAAATCCTAAACTGGCATCTTCCAATGATAGCGCACCGCAACCTTCAACCGTTGCCGATGGCCGTCCTCCAAAAATAAAA
>JAGQYH010000043.1:0-6695 GCA_020436175.1 Bacteroidota bacterium | reverse complement strand
TACAGTAAACGGACGGCTACTGGCCAATAGTTCAATGGTTGGATCCAACTCTACATCCAAATAAGCATTTTCTGCCACAGCAGTGCCATTGTTGATGACTTGTATCTTATAAGATGTTTCCTCACAACGCTCCACAATGGGTGTGGTCAGATCTACCGTCATTAAAGGACAGTCAAATTTGGGGAACAATGGAACATTGAAAAAGACATCACTGTATTCTTCATCAATATGGATAAGGGTAGGCGCACAACGATACTCCCAAACCTCATCCAAATACACAATGTTGATGAGATATTGACCGGTATCCACTCTAAAATCAAAACCAAAATTAGACGACCATTGTGTATTGGCCTCACCGGTAGCAAGATTGGTCAACTCAACAACGGCATTTTTTAAGATCAGTTCTGAATCATCGAATTGACAATTGTCGTTTTGATCCTTAAAAACATTTCCTGAAATCGTACTGGTTTGAATTAATCCGTTGCTATTGATTTTGATCGCTTTTACCCCTCCAAAATTGTTGCTGTTTTGCCCTATTGATAAAAATCCGCCATCCAATGTGGCGATTATTTGATTTAATTGAACACCATAATTATAGGCATCATCATTACTCACCCATTCCAATAAACCGTTGGCTGCTATTTTTGCATAGAAGCCTGAATGAGCATTTGGATCACCATTATCATTGAGCCTACCACAAACTACCCAATCATTATCATCCGTTTTTACTACACTTTTGCCCTCAGAAATTTGTGCACTGTTGATCTGGTATCCATTGATATCATCGATACTTCCATTATAGTTCAAGGAAAACAGAAGCAAATTGACTGTTTGATTAGGATCATCCCATCTTAAATAACTACCAACAGCAGTTATACTATTATCCGGCGCAATGTAGATGTCCGCTACTTCTACCTTAAACTCATTATAATCTAAAGGAATGAGGTTGGCAGACAATACATTTCCGGACATGTTAAAATGACCTAAAAAATAAGCCTCCGTCAATTGATCGGGTGCTATTTGTACCAGTTTACTGCCCAAAACAACAACATTACCGGCAGTATCCAATTCTATATCCTCCACCACAACAGAATCGGACAAAGTTTTTTGCCAGATAACTTCTCCCAAAGGATCTGTCATGGTCAAGAAAGTAGTTTGTTGATCAATTCTATCCGTGGCACCTAACAAGTATCCACCGGAAAATTCAGCTATAGCAGTTATCTTAAAATCAGTTGTAGCAACATAATCCTTTCTCCACTCTAATTGGCCATCGTCATTGTATTTCAGAAGATTGACAAATTTCTCCGATGAATCATCAATACTGTAAGCCGACACCAGAAGTCCACCATCTTGGGTTAAAAGCAATTCAACATTATCCTCTTGAAAGGTATAATCCTGATTAAAATCACCTAAAATAATCCTATTGATTTCAGCACCTTCTTCATCAACTTCCAACCACAAAACATGTTTTGTAACGATGCCTTTAAATCCTGCAATGGAGTAACCTCCCGTGGCATGCTCCCTGACCGTCTCACCATATAGCGCATTAGTGTACGTATTGATCCATCCATTTTGTGCTAAAAGATTAGTACAAATAAAGAACAACAACAGCCATAAATATTTAACACGATGCAACATTGATATAGTTTGTGCAATATAAAATTGCCATTTTAGTTTGATAATAAAAATTACATTTACTACAAATAATCGAATAAGATTTACTAATAAATAAATCTATATAGCTATATTTCAGTTAGTTACAAAAAATATAATTTAGTAAAAGCACTTATTTATGTACAAGAGCAAAGTCATAAATCTCTACGAATCCCTCACAGACGACGAAAAAAAGTCGTTACACAAGTTTCTGCACTCTCCTTTTCATAATCAACACCAAGATGTTGTTCATCTGATTGACTATTTAAACCGGCTCAAAAAAATTACTCCTGAAAATGTAGATAGAAAGATCATTCATAAAGCGATCTTTAAAAACAAAACCTTTAAGGAAAGTAACATTCGACATGTTTTCTCCTACCTTTTTAAAAACATGGAAGCTTTTATCGCTTACACCTATTCTCAACCATCACCCTTAATGGAATATAAGGCATTGATCAAATTTTATAGGGAGAAAGGGCTGAGTGGGTTGTTGGAAAGCACGATCAGAAAATATGAAAAATTAGAAGACGACCAAAAACAAAATGCAGAATTCTTTTTGGACAAATATCAGGTTTTGAATGAGTTAGCTGCCACGAGTGACAGAAGCCAAGAGTATGATTTTTCTGAACTCTTAGGTTATTTAGACAAATACTATATCTCGGAAAAACTAAAACAATCCAGTAACATTTTGTCGCAGCAAACCCTTTTTGGGAAGGCATACGAAATGGACTTTATGGATAGTATACTAAAATTTATCACACAAAGAGAATTATTGGACATCCCCACAATTGCTATTCATTATTACAATTATTACATGGTGAATGATAGCGAGGAAGAGCAACATTTTAACCGGTTTATGGAGATATTGACCAACCATTCTGATGCATTTGAGGTGGATGAATTAAGAGACCTCTACATATTGGGCATCAATTATAACTTGCGCAAAGCCAATAAGGGTGATAAATTGGCGCCCAAAAAAGTTTTTGAGCTATATGAGTTGGGATTAAAAAATAAGGCTTTGATGCCTTTTGGCACTTTATCTCATGTTACCTACAGAAACATCATCAATACTGCACTCTACTTAAAAGAAAACCAATGGGCTTTGAATTTCATCCATGATTACAAGGATCAAATTGAAGAAACTGTGAGAGAAGATACCTATAATTTTAATCTGGCGCATTATTACAGTAAGATCGAGGATTACGACAATGCACAAAAAATATTGGCTACTGTTGACCTTAAAGATGAAAATTATAAGGCCAAGGCAAAAGTGCTTCAACTAAAAATGTATTACGCTACCGAAGAGTTTGATGTATTGGAATCATTATTGGATAGTTTTTGGATCTATTTGAAGCGAAAAAAACACTCCAGTTATCATCGTGATCTTTGGTTTAAATTGATCCGTTATACTAGATCCATCATTCATACTCAACCGGGAGACGAAAAACGCTTAAAAAAGATACTGGAAACAATAGATGAAGAGTCCGACCTTACTGAAAAAAAATGGTTAATAACCATTATTGAAGACCGTTTGAAGAAGCGATAAACTTAAAAGGCAGTTTCCCCTAAACATCCCTGTTCAGCTCTAATGTAAAGTAATTTTTAACCCCTAATATAAATTTTGTTATCTGAGTATAATTTCGAGAAAAATAGTAATTTTGCCTTCGACCATGAAAAATGGTGGTTGTAGCTCAGCTGGTTAGAGCGTCGGTTTGTGGTTCCGAAAGTCGCCGGTTCGAACCCGGTCTTCCACCCGCTAAAAGTAAAAGCTCCGTTCTTCGGAGCTTTTGGCGTTTTTAGGGCTTTCGTTATCGGCAAAAATTAATCCCTAACTTTTCTTAAACATGCCCAACTTTGGTATTATATGCCTATATTGGTTGCTTAATCTTAAACTACTTACTATGAAGTTTCAATGGTTGCCAATTATCGCCATAATGATGTTATTCGCAAGTTGTAAATCTGATCAAAAGACGGTTATAGAACACACACCCATAGAAACCGTTATTTCTAAACCTAAAAAAGATGGCGATCTGCTAACGGAAAAGTATTGGTTCAGTCCAACCAACTTTGTTGACGTTCCGCAATGGCGTTATTTCAATACAGAAGGCATGTACAAGGGCTGGATAGAAGGCAGAGGTGAACCTGTAAAATTTACCGGAAGTTATAAACTCGTGAACGAAGGTAAAAGCTTAGAAATATACAACATGGGAGAAAACCATGGAACCGAAACCTATGATATTGTAAAATTGACCAATGATACTTTGACGGTTAAACCGGCCGGCGACAATGATGTTTCCATCACCTTTATCTATGTAGAAAAGTAAACCTTTTAGAGTGGCAAATCTCCTACTCTATCACCGTAATGCTAAAGATCTGATCACCCATTTCAATTTGGTCAACCACATCTTGATCTTCTTGAGATTTTACCTTGCCAAACACCGTGTGTCTACCATTTAACCAACTGGTTTCCACATGGGTAATAAAAAACTGACTACCATTGGTTCTCGGACCCGCATTGGCCATCGATAAAATACCGGGACCATCATGTCTAAGCTCAGGATGAAATTCATCTTCAAATTGATAGCCGGGACCACCGGTGCCATGTCCATCAGGACAACCTCCCTGAATCATAAAATCCTCGATCACTCGATGGAAGAATAAATTATCATAATATCCTTTCTTCGCCAATCCAATAAAGTTGGCCACTGTTTTAGGTGTTTTTGTAGCAAAAAGAACAACATGTATCTTCCCTTTCGTAGTGTCTATTATTGCCTCGATATCCTTATCAAACTTTGCATTTTTAATAGCATCTAACATTTCCGCTACATCTATTTTCTTTCTTGCATTCATAGTACTTTTTTTTGTTGTCGCAAATGTAGGCTTTTTTACAAAATCACAGTCTAATTGGTTTTTAGTTAACATTGAATAGATTTTCACTTAAAATTCAATAACTAACCATTGTTTTGATAAATTTCATTTGTAAATTTAGTCGTAATACAAATTCAAATATGCGTCTTAATATTCATGCTTTCAAGTGGCTTTTAGTAGTCATAATCTCCATTTTTTTGTGCAGTTGTGGTAGTGATTCAATTGGGCAAAGTGAATTCTATGTTCGCTTTAATGCCAATGGTACGGCTATAACCTTTAATGTTCAAGGCGCTACTGTGGGTTCTTTTGCACAAGCCGGTGCCCAATTCAATGCTGTTTTTTCGGGATATGATGCGAATACCAATATCAACTTACAAGTGTATGACGGTAAGGCGATTGAGGAAACTATCTACAGTGGTTACCAATCAATCAACGGCGCTTTAGTAGGTGCTTTGGTCAGTTACAATGATGGTCAAAACTCATATACACAAGGAGGTGTCAATTCAGATGCTATCATCACCATTGATGACATTTCTGCGACAACCGTCAAAGGGAGATTTTCGTGTACCGTAAAATCCAATGGACAATCTGATATTAATCTTACGGATGGAGAATTTTACGTTTCAAGAGTAAACTAATTATTGATCTGCAGCCTCCATTTACCGATTAAACACCACCAAATAAGATCACGATAGTACATTTAGAACTAATTGTATATTAGGCTAATATAAATCAACCAAATCCTATTAGATGAGCTTAAAAATAATTGGTGCCGGCTATGGAAGAACCGGTACAATGTCAACCTATACTGCGTTAAATCAATTAGGTTTTCCATGTTACCATATGGTTGAAGTCATTCAAAATAAAGCAAATAGTACGCATCTAGACTTTTGGAATATTGTTGCGAACGCTCCGGCGGGACAACAACATGATTGGGATGAAGTCTTTGAAAATTATACGGCCACCGTAGATAATCCCGGATGTTGTGTATGGCAAGAGCTGTGGCAAGCTTACCCCGATGCAAAGATCATTTTAACCTTACATCCCGGCGGACCGGAAGCTTGGTACGAATCTACCATTGACACAATTTACTTTACTGAAAGTGTTTGGCAATTCAAATTTTTGAAATTGTTTACTCCATTTGCAAAAAAAATGGGCAATATGACATCCAAGCTCATCTGGCAAAGATCTCACAAAGGCACTATGAAAAATAAAGAAGCCGCCATCGCTCATTATAATCAGCATATAAAAGAAGTTAAGGCTTTAGTACCACCGGATAAGCTATTGATTTTTAATGTTAGAGAAGGATGGTCTCCTTTGTGCAACTTTTTAGGAACAGATATTCCTGACACTCCTTTCCCAAATGTAAATGACAGAAAGCAAATCAAAAAAACCATAGCTGACATTACTAAAGGCGCCTACTTTTTCCTTGCCATAGGCATAGCTTTACTAGTCATGATTGCTTTTTTGATTTATAAGTTTGTCATTTAGCAATGCATCATGCTGAATTTTAGCATTTGATCTAGCCTAAATCACCACATTTACAATTTTACCGGGAACTACAATAAGCTTTTTAGGCGTTTTGCCTTCTAACCATTTTTGCACTATTTCGTTTTCCATCACAGCTTTTTCAATCGCTGACTTTTCAGCATCAGCCGGAAAGTCCAAAGTAGTCCTCATCTTTCCATTGATGGAAACCGGATAGGTTTTAGTATCCTCAACCAAATATTCCTCTTTGTAAGTAGGGTAACTCGCTTCTTTCAACAGACATACCGTTCCTCCTAATTTTTCCCAAAGCGCTTCTGCGGTAAATGGAGCGAAGGGAGCCAATAAAATCACCAAATCCTTTAACACTGATTTGGACTGAGCCTTTTCCTTGCTCTTGCCCAACTCATTTACACAAACCATAAAAGCACTAATCGCCGTATTGAAAGATAACTTCTCGATATCTTCGGTAACTTTCTTGATGGTTTTATGCAAAATTTTCAATTCCTCATTCGTCGCTGCTCTATCGGATAAATTAGGAATACCCTCTTCGTTAAAATCAAACAACCGCCAAAGCTTCATCAAAAACTTAGAAACACCGCCAATACCTTGTGTATCCCATGGTTTAGCCGTTTCAATCGGTCCTAAAAACATTTCAAACATTCTGAAACAATCTGCTCCATATTGCG
>JAGQYH010000439.1 GCA_020436175.1 Bacteroidota bacterium | reverse complement strand
GCTCAATTAAAGGTGCCCACTTACATTTTCGTGAAAGATGCTTTGATCAGAAAATTCGGAGAGGAATTTTACGAACAGTTGGAAGGAGCCGTTCGATTTATGAATAAGAAGGATGCGTAAAATGGATTGGAAACATTTGTTTAACCCCAACAGAATCGGAGTAGATTATGTGAAGGAAATTGACTTGGAATCCACCAGAAGTTCCTTTATTAAAGACTATGATAGGATCTTGTTTTCTGCTCCTTTCAGAAAGTTGCAAAACAAAACACAGGTTTTCCCATTAACCGATAATATTTTTGTTCATAATCGATTGACCCACAGTTTGGAAACCGCCTCGGTGGGGCGAACCTTGGGACGTGAAGTAGGTATATTAATAGCCGACCAATATCATTCTGAGGATAAAGTATTTCAACACTTTTATAGAAATGAATTACAACATGTGATCTCCGCGGCCTGTTTATCACACGACATAGGCAATCCGCCATTCGGACATACCGGAGAGGTAGCTATATCAGAATATTTTCGGAATTTAAGTGGTTCTCTACGTTCCCGAATAACCGATCATATTTCTGATTTACAATGGGCTGAGTTATGTCACTTTGAAGGCAATGCCAACGGCTTCAGAATCCTCACCCATGATTTTAACAATGCCAACGGAGGGGAGTTTAAACTGACCTTTTCAACGCTGGCTGCAATGGTAAAATACCCTTGTTTAGCTGATGTTGGCAATGATAAAAGTACCGGATTGATCAGCACTAAAAAGTACAACATCCTTGCTTCTGAATGGTCGTTGTGGCAACAATTGAGTGATGGTTTAGCATTGGCCTCCACCGACATTCAAAATGTTTACGCCAGACATCCTTTCGTTTATTTGGTAGAGGCGGCAGATGACATTTGCTATTTGATCATTGATCTGGAAGATGCCCATCGGCTTAAAATTATTTCCCATCAGGAAACCGTCGATCACTTACTTGGTCTCTTAGATTCCTTTTCAAAGGACGCTTCAACATCAACTATACACAACAATTTAGACAAGATTGTTTCCCCTGAACAAAAAGTTGCCTATTTAAGGGCATTGGTGATCCATTCGGCTATTAAGGAATGCGTCAACACCTTTATGAAACATGAAAAGGAATTATTGGAAGGCCAACTTCAAGAGCCTTTAACCAACTTGTTTGATTCTGCTCTAAATAAAAAATGGCGATCACTTCAATCTTTCTCTTTCAAAAACATCTACGGACATTCCATTGTGATGGAAAGAGAAATGGCCGGCTATAAAATATTGCAAGGATTATTGGAAGAGTTTATCGAAGGTTTATTTCTTAAGAACAGTATGAGAAGCAAACAATTGAGCTTTCTCATTCCTTATACCTATAAAAACATCCGAGAGGAAGATAACCTTTATGCCAACCTACGCGCCATTTTAGATTTTATCTCTGCCATGACGGATCAGGAAGCCATTGACCTATATAGGTTATTGAAAGGCATTCAAGTATGACCCAATAAAAAAACTCCGACGAAAA
>JAGQYH010000438.1 GCA_020436175.1 Bacteroidota bacterium | reverse complement strand
AATGGAGCATGCACGGAAGGCCATTCAGGATAAATTATTTCGGACAAATAGGTAGCATACTCACTTTCATCTGATCTTAGTAACCATTCATTCTGCTCTTGAACACCGGTAAAAATCTTGAAAATGGGTTTGGAGAAATAAAATCGAATATCCAACTCCACCTCTATTCGTTCATAAAAAGTTTTAGCATAAGGCAACAATTCATCAACCATCCAAGATTTCACCATCTTTCTTCCGGTAATAGGATTGATAATGCCTGTTGCTACATTAGAACTGGAGTTGGGATTATATTCATCAATCACCAGTACTGTCTTGCCGGACATCAGCAACTGAAAGGCCAAACAAGTACCTGCTATGCCTTGCCCCACCACTATATAATCGTATTTCCTTTCTCCTGCCACTTTTTATATATTCTGCGGTAAAGGTCTAATTTTTCTTAAAATTTAGAAATTACAATATCAACGAAGCATAAATCTAAATGCTTATCCTACCTTTGCGCTTCGATTCTCAAAAATGCAACTCAACGCTACTTATAAAGATATTTGGAAAGTAGGCTATCCCGTGATGATAGGCAACATGGCGCATGGTATCACCCAAGCCATTGATTATGCCTTTATGGGAAGAGTGGGCATTAATGATCTGAATGGCACATTAATGGCCGGTATGTCGTTCTTCTTTCTGGTAATGATCGCACTTGGATTTACCGGTGGTGCGCAAATCATTATGGCCAGAAGAACCGGAGAACTGAATTATACCAGTGTTGGGAAAACGTTTGATCACCTGCTTTATAAGGGCATTGTTCTCACCATTTTTATTTTTGCAGCTACCTTCTTTTTTAAAGATATCGGTCTGGATTGGATGCTTCAATCGGATGAGATTGTAGAGAAATCAGCCATTTACCTCCAATACCGACAATGGAGTATTCCTCTGGTGATCTTAAATTTAAGCCTTATTGCTTTTTATACGGGCATTGCCAAAACAAAAGTGGTGACCATCGCCACGGTGATTATGTCTCTCACCAACATGGTGTTTGATTATGCATTGATCTTTGGTCATCTGGGTTTACCGGAGATGGGTATTGCCGGTGCGGCATTGGCTACTGTAATAGCCGAAATAATGGGTAGTTTAACGCTCTTTGCCGCACTGATCATCAATAAGGATATACGTACTTTTCATTTGTTTAACTTTCCAAAAATCGACTGGACATTGCTGGGTAGAATGTTCAATCTCTCGACTCCTATTGTATTTCAACACCTGATCGCATTAGGGACCTGGTGGCTCTTTTTTGTAATGATAGAAAAAATGGGAGAAGAACAACTAGCCATATCAGGCGTTATCAAAAGTCTGTATATGTTGATAGGCGTTCCGCTTTGGGGGTTTGCCAGTGCCGTAAAAACCATTGTCAGTAATTTGATCGGTCAAAAGAAAATAGAAGATGTTATTCCGGCAGTAAAGAAAACGATCAATATCAGTTTGGCCATTAGTGTATTCATGAGTGGTATCATATTTCTGTTTCCGAAATTCTTTTTGGGCATGTACACTGACGATATAACCATTGTGGCAAAAGCTATCCCTACTTTGCATGTTATTTTGATTGTGATGCTGTTATTCTCTGTTGGCGTAATGACC
>JAGQYH010000437.1 GCA_020436175.1 Bacteroidota bacterium | reverse complement strand
TTTTTATTGCCCACCTTAAATAAAATTGCAGAGTCTGCGCACAACCACACCAGTACGCTTATATTGGCTCCTACCCGTGAGTTAGCCATTCAAATTGAAAGAGAAATTCAGGGATTTGCCTATTTCCTGGGCATCAATTCTATGCCGGTGTATGGCGGTGGAACGGGAATTGACTTTAGTGAGCAGAAAAAAGCATTAACTGACGGTACAGATATTATTGTAGCCACACCGGGCAAGCTCATTTCTCACTTGAATATGGGCTATGTCAAATTCGATCAGGTGAAATATCTGATTCTGGATGAGGCGGACAGAATGCTGGATATGGGCTTTTATGACGACATTCAAAAGATCATCAGTTATTTGCCTAAAAAGCGCCAGACATTGATGTTTAGTGCTACCATGGCCGCCAGTATTAAAAAAATGGCCAACGAGATTTTGGTAAATCCTATAGAAGTAAAAATTGCCATTTCCAAACCCGCTGAAGGCGTGGTTCAAGGTGCCTATCTGGTTTATGAGCCGCAAAAAATTGATCTGGTAACGGCCATTCTAAAGGATAAAGACAACTATAAAAGCATTTTGATCTTCAGCTCCAGAAAGAAAAAAGTTTTTGATATTGTAAAAGCCCTCAAAGCCAAAAAATTCAATGTGGAAGGCATTTCCTCTGACCTGGAACAAACGGAACGGCAAGAAGTATTGATGCGTTTCACCTCAAAGAAAACCAGAATTTTGGTCGGGACAGATGTGATCAGTAGAGGTATTGATATCAAAGACATCAACTTAGTTATCAATTTTGATGTGCCGGGAGATGCAGAAGATTATGTGCATCGTATCGGTAGAACTGCCAGAGCCGATACTACTGGTGTTGGTTTAACTTTCGTATCCGAACCGGATATGGAAAAATTTGATCGAATTGAAAAATTGATTGAAAAAGAGGTAGAAAAATTGCCTCTACCGGAAGGAATGGGCGACGGTCCGGCTTGGAATCCAAGGCCTCAGAAAGGGAAATTTGGAAATAAAAGAAAGTCCAAAAACAGAAAGAAAAAGAAGAAAAATCCAAATCACTCCAACCAACAGTCAAAGCCTAAAGGTGCGGAGAACCATTCTTCCAAACGTCCGATCAAGAAATACAATCATAAGGCAAGGACGGACAAGACTAACTCTAACGTTAAATCATCTGATTCATCTAATTAGAAAGTAAGAATTTAAAAGACATAAGTGATATGACAACCAATATCGATTCCGGTATCGTCAGCAAAATAACGATGTCTGTTTAAATAATTCCGATAGCTTTTATTCAGCATGTTTTCAATTGAAAAACCGAATTTGAGGCTGGATTTTTTGAGTTGACATTCTGTGGCTGCTTTGAAATGCAATAAAAAGTAACCGTTCGGTGGTGCTATGCGAATTTCTTCTTCACCATTGGAAATGACTTCATCCTCCAAATGCTTCTGCTTAAAGACGTATTCGCCTTCTAATCCTATTGTATTGTTCTTGAATTTTTTACCGTCTTTAATGGCATAGGTCATGGCGGCAGTAAAATTATCGGAAGGTAAGTAAGTAATAGCTAGATCATTGATCACATCCTTTCCTCGTACTAATGCATATTTAAAAAGCAAACTAAAATTGTGGTGTACATCAGCCTTTGCCA
>JAGQYH010000436.1 GCA_020436175.1 Bacteroidota bacterium | reverse complement strand
TGGTATATAACTGGCCTAAAAAGATCAAAGCTTTCTATATGAAGGAAGTGGACGGGCATCCGGATTATGTAAAGGGTGTGGATGTTTTAGCCCCGGAAGGTTACGGTGAGATCGTTGGCGGTTCGGAAAGAGAAAGCAATAAAGAAATTTTAACCCAGAGTATTAAAGATCATAATTTGCCAATGGAGGCCTTTGAATGGTATATGGATCTCAGAAGATATGGCGCAGTTCCGCATGCCGGATTTGGATTGGGCTTAGAACGATTGGTGAGTTGGGTGACCGGCGTGAAACACGTTAGAGAAGTGATCCCTTTTGCCAGAATGTATGGCCGACTATTTCCATGATCCGAATTAAACCCGTTACTTTATAAAACTGAATAAAAAACACTGTTATGATGCGAACAATTCCACTAGTTGATTTGGAACAATTCACCAAAGGCAATGCTGCCGAGAAAGAAGCATTCGTGAAAAAATTAGGCGAAGCTTATGAAGATATAGGTTTTGTAGCAGTGGAGAATCATGGTATTCCGGAATCGTTGATCGACAATTTTTACAAGAATGTAAAAGACTTCTTTAGCATGGATACCGACACAAAAAAGAAGTACGAAATTGTTGAATTGGCAGGACAAAGAGGTTATACTTCTTTCGGAAGAGAAAAAGCCAAACAAAGTGAAGTGGCCGACTTAAAAGAGTTTTGGCAAATCGGTCAATATGTGGAAGGTGACGATCCGGTAAAGGATATTTATCCTGAAAACATGGAAATCGAAGAAATTCAGGAGTTCAATACGGTCGGAAAATTGTTGTTTAAGAGTTTTGAAACTGCCGGCAGTCATTTATTAAGTGCCATTGCTCTTTATCTGGGTTTGGATGAAGATTATTTCAACAAACACATCTACAATGGCAACAGTATTTTAAGAGCCATACACTATCCGCCGATCACCTCAGAGCCGGCATCGGCGATTAGAGCAGAAGAGCATGAAGACATTAATTTGATCACCCTTTTGGTGGGCGCTTCCGCTGACGGTTTACAATTGTTGAACAGAAACAATGAATGGAAAGACATCTCAGCAGGTCCGGGACAGATTGTAGTAAATGTTGGCGACATGTTGCAACGCTTAACCAACAATAAAATGCGTTCTACTACACACAGAGTGGTGAATCCACCCAAAGAGAAATGGCATTTGGAGCGTTATTCCATTCCATTCTTTTTGCATCCGAGATCAGAAATGAGATTAGATTGCTTGGAGAATTGTATTGATGAACAACATCCTCTAATCTACGATCCTATTTCTGCCGGAGAATACCTTACCGAACGATTGATCGAGATCGGCTTGTTGAAGAAGTAGGTGGGTATGGCTTGATGATCTCTTGTTGGTGATAACAACAGCAAGGGTGGAGAGCTGGAGAATTACTTGAAAATTGAGTTTGACCATTGGTCATTAACAATTCCTCTGTTGTTGGTTGAACACTCATCAGGATAAAAACCACAAATTACGCCTTTGTTGGTGTTATCACCAACAACCACAGTTAAAACCCAAACTGGATTTATGGAATTTCAATAGCAATAGACTCTTTTAATTAACTAATTGAATCTACCGCTAAATGCTGACCGAAGAATATTTTCCTCAATTTTTTACTGCTTCCATTCATCATTGGAAAC
>JAGQYH010000435.1 GCA_020436175.1 Bacteroidota bacterium | reverse complement strand
TAAAGAGGTGTTTCCACATCTTTCATGATATGGTGAAACATGGCATATCCCAACATAGCTGCATTTTCATGAAAGGCCGTAATGTCGCCTTTGCCTACTCCAATTTTCAACATATTTAAATTTTTAGATCGCTTAGAACTTAGATACAATAACTGGTTAGTTATAATTACCAATTTATGGGTATCAATTTAGTTCTTTTCGGTTGATTTTGTACCAAACTGCTCTTAATGTAATGATTAAATGATTAGTAAGATTGGGTAGGAGACCATAATGACGAGAGAAGATCTTAAATCGCTCGCCCAAAGAAGTTTTTAATGTTCTTTTTGAATAACCTCCGGTCAAATATTTGGAGATGATCATTTGAGCATTGATAATTTTATTGGCTCTTTTCAAACATTTTATCACCCAATCTACATCAGCGGAAGAGGTGTATTGAAGATCATAAAAAGGTGCAATGGTTCGCCTAACCACAATCGACTGATGACTCACCACCATACCTCTATTTAGGCTTTTCCAAGTAAGGTTCTCCGGTAGTTTTCGCGAAGAGTTTTCACTTCTTGTACCAAGTTCTCGACCTTTGTCATCAATGAGCATGGTTTCACCATAGATGACATCAGGATGTTGACTTTCAATGATTGCAATCAATTGGACAATTGTATCTGAGGCATAAAGTAAGTCGCCGGCATTGATGAATAAAACATATTGGCCGGTAGCCAATTGTAGGCCTTTGTTCATGGCATCATAAATGCCTTTGTCGGGTTCAGATATAATATGATCTATCCGGTCTTTATATTGATGGATAATATTTAAGGTGCCATCGGTAGATTGACCATCAACGATGATGTATTCCAAACGGCTGTGATTTTGTTCAATAATGGACGCAATGGTTGACTCAATAACATCAACACAATTGTAAGTTACTGTAATAATTGATATGACCTTTTTACTATCCATTCATCAAAAGTATCTATAACAATGATTTGTAGAACGAAATGTACTTTTCGGCCACATTTTCTTGAGTATAGTTGTCGAGCACCTTTTGGCGGGCTCGTTTTCCCAATTGCGATGCGTTTTCTAAAGTAAATTGTATGCCATTCACCAGATCTTCTGCATCTTTAAAGATAGCGATATAGCCATTTTCTTTGTGATCGATCATTTCAGGGATGCCTCCGGTGTTGAATCCTACTACCGGCGTGCCACAAGCCATTGATTCCATGATGGTATTTGGGAGATTATCCTGTAAGGATGGAATGATGAAAAGATCGGCTGCATTGTACACCGTTCTCATTTTTTCCATGGTGGTGATCGACCCCAGTTCGTTGATTTTTAAAGGTATTGTCAGTTCGTTTTTATTGGCTTTTCCAAACAACAAAAGTTCTATTGATGTTGATGGGTTCTGCTGTACCAAAATGGCGATGGCATCCAATAAATATTGTAAACCTTTTCTATCGTCATTGAGGTTGGCTGCTCCAAACAAGATGTATTGTTTGTCCGGATCAAGTTCCAGCTCATGTCTGCTTTCATTTTTAGATAGCGGTTGGAAGAATTCAGTATCAATTGGATTAGGGATACTGATGACATTAGCCTCTTTCAATAAACTACTTTTTAATGCTTCTTCTTTTAACCAATGGCTACAGGTAACAAAATTGAATTGCTTAAAAAATGACT
>JAGQYH010000434.1 GCA_020436175.1 Bacteroidota bacterium | reverse complement strand
TTTTTAATGCAAGCACTTTTAAGACAATTTGAAGAGACGAAGCCGGAGATCGTTTTTGAATGGAAAGACAGGCTTTCAGAGGCAGAAGGCTGGTTGGTGATCAACTCCTTAAGAGGCGGTGCGGCCGGTGGCGGCACGAGAATGCGAATGGGATTGAATAGAAATGAAGTGATTTCACTGGCGAAAACCATGGAAATTAAATTCACCGTGAGTGGTCCGGCCATAGGGGGTGCCAAATCGGGTATCAACTTTGATCCGCATGACCCAAGAAGAAAGGAAGTCTTGGAAAGATGGTATAAAGCTGTGACACCTATCCTGAAATATTATTATGGTACCGGTGGAGATATGAACGTTGATGAGATCCACGACGTTATTCCTATTACAGAAGGTTATGGACTTTGGCATCCTCAGGAAGGTATCGTTAAAGGACATTACGAGCCGTCGGAAAGAGCGAAGATCAATAAGATAGGGCAATTGCGAGCAGGGGTATCTAAAATTATTGAAGACCCTAACTTTGTGCCGGATAAAACGGTTAAGTTCACCATTTCTGACATGATCACCGGATATGGTGTAGCCGTTTCTGTAAAGCATTTTTACCAGATTTGGCATCGCGATAGTGTTAGGGATAAGAAAGTGATCATTCAAGGATGGGGAAATGTTGGCGCAGCAGCCGGATTTTTCTTGGCACAAATGGGTGTTAAGATTGTCGGAATTATCGATGGTGGCGGAGGAGTGATCAAGGAAGAAGGCTTCACTTATCAAGAGGTTAAAGAGCTTTTTATGAATAGGAAAAGCAGAATGCTGCATCACGATGATATGATCTCCTTTGAGGAAGCCAATAGCAGAATTTGGGATTTAAAAGCAGAGATTTGCATTCCGGCAGCTGGCTCAAGATTGATCAATGAAGAACAATTGGATAGGATGGTCAAAGCGGGATTAAAATTGATTTCCAGTGGTGCCAATGTGCCTTTTAATGATCCGGAGATCTTTTATGGACAAATCTTAAGTAAAGCGGATGATAGCTTGAGTGTGATTCCCGACTTTATTGCGAACTGCGGAATGGCTCGTGTTTTTGCCTACTTAATGGGATCAAATGTGGAGATCACAGATAAAGCCATCTTCAATGATGTGTCTAATGTAATCAGAGAAGCGTTAATGAAAGTGTATGAAATGAATGATTCATTGACCGATATTACGAGTAGAGCACTACAAATTGCAGTAAATCAATTATTGATAAAAGAAGAATAAGATGTATTTGAAAAGAGGTAACATACCACATAAAAGACATACTGTTTTTAAAGATAAAGAAGGTGCGTTTTATTACGAACAGCTTTTTGGTACGGAAGGTTTTAATGGCAAGGCTTCTTTATTGTATCATCTGGAAAGACCTACACAGATCACTTCTTTAGGCAAAGCGGTAAACGTAGCGCCCAAGGCAGCAGTGGAACACAATATTGCTCCAAGAAAACTGGAAGGATTTAATATCACCGCTACAGATGACTTTCTGGAAAGCCGTACTATTTTGTTTTTCAACAATTTCGTAAATATTGGGTTGGCAATGCCCAAGCAGTCCATGACGGAATACTTCTATAAGAATGGAGATGCTGATGAAATGCTTTTCATCCATAAAGGGAAAGGTACCTTACATACTTTATTCGGAGATCTGGCATTTGCTGAAGG
>JAGQYH010000433.1 GCA_020436175.1 Bacteroidota bacterium | reverse complement strand
GCCATCGATTATAAAGCAGAGCGAAAAGACAATGTAGTAACGCTAAGCGGTGAAGATTTTGAGTTCATTCCGGAGCAGCTGATCCTCAACAATAAATTGTTTATCAATACGGATAAGAACGATCAAGTGCAGGCAGGACATTATAAAATTACCGACAATAATGAAATATTGGCATGGTTGAGTTTTAACGTAGATAGAATTGAATCTGAAATGAAGTTTGCCGACAAAGAGAGCTTGCAGGAACAGTTTCCGAATGTAACGGATATAGCCTCAGGAACAAAAGGCGATTTGAAGGCGGCCATTCAATTGAGAGATCAAGGCAGGCCATTGTGGAAGATTTGTTTGTTGCTGGCATTGATGTTTATTTTAGCTGAAGTAGCAATAATTAAATTAATTCCTAACTAAAATTAGGTGTAATGACAGATAAAATACTCTTTAAGGATTTGAAAATTTGTGATCCTAATTCCTCTTTCCATAATAAAAGAGTCGATCTTTTTGTCGAAGATGGCATCATAAAGCAAATGGGAAAAGACCTGAATAAAAGAGCGGATGAAAAGGTGTTTAAGGGGGGCTTAGCCATGCCGGGTTTCTGCGATCTTTATTCTGATTTTTCCGATCCCGGTTTTGAGCATAGAGAAGATATTGAATCGGGAGCCACTGTTGCATTAAGTGGAGGATTTACCGCGGTGTGTACTATCCCTGACACCCATCCTGTGGTTCAATCTAAATCAGCCGTTGAATATGTGATTAATAAAGCCAAAGGAAAAGGCATTGATATATATCCTTTGGGAGCGGTCAGTGAAGATCTGAAAGGCAGTGATCCCACTGAGATCTACGATATGCAGAAGGCCGGAGCAGTAGGTTTTACCGATGCACCGTACGCCATTAAAAATAGCGGATTATTGCTTCGGGCTTTGCAATATGTTCAGCCGTTCAA
Organism: Bacteroidota bacterium; assembly: GCA_020436175.1. Classification (GTDB taxonomy): domain Bacteria; phylum Bacteroidota; class Bacteroidia; order Chitinophagales; family JADIYW01; genus JAGQYH01. The sequence goes on along the minus strand of JAGQYH010000433.1, from coordinate 756 downwards.
TGGAATTGTGTTTGACATGAGTACGGATGAAAGTTTATCTAATAAAGGACATGTCAATGAAGGCAGACATTCTGTGCGAATGGGCATTAAAGGAATACCGCATATTGCAGAAGTAATTCAAATACAACGCGACATTGAAATATTACGGTACACGGGAGGTCGTTTGCACATTTACGGCATTACCAGTAAAGAGGGTGTGGCCTTGATCAAGGCAGCTAAAAAAGAAGGTTTACAGATTACGGCTTCGGTTTTTGTGCATCATTTGTTGTTTACTGACGAATCTGCCACAGCGTTTGATTCGAATTACAAGATTCAACCACCTTTCAGATCTAAGCAAGATAGGGAAGCATTAAAGAAAGGTTTGTTGGAGGGAGTGATCGACTGCATAGCTATACAACATACACCGGTAGAAACAGAAGGAAAGAAACTGGAGTTTGAATACGCAACGCCCGGATTAATTGGTTTGCAAACAGCATACGCTGTCATCACCCGGGCATTTGAAGGGGAAGATGTTCAAAAAGATATCGTCCGATGGTTGTCGCAGGAGCCGCGGAAAATCATTGGTGCAGAACAACCGATAATTGATGTAAAACAATCCGCCAATTTGACCATTGTAGATCCCAAAGGGAAATGGTTGTATAAAGCCGATAGCAATCATTCCAAGTCGATGAACAGTCCATTGTTAGGTAAAGAATTAACCGGTAAAGTTTTGGCTACTTATCATCAGGGAAAATTAACTCAATATGACTAATGAAC
>JAGQYH010000432.1 GCA_020436175.1 Bacteroidota bacterium | reverse complement strand
GTTGGGACATTGGGTGCTGTAAAGGCCGTTCATTTTAGAGAACTGGAGGAAGATATTAAGGCGGAGATCATTTTAGGTAACACTTATCATTTGTATTTGAGGCCGGGTTTGGAAGTGCTGGAGGCCGCCGGAGGTTTGCATCAATTTAATTCATGGAACAAACCGATTTTGACCGATAGCGGCGGATATCAGGTATATTCCTTGAGTCACCGGCGAAAGATCCATGAAGCAGGAGCCGAGTTTCAATCGCACATTGATGGTTCTAAACATATTTTTACGCCGGAGAATGTGATGGATACGCAGCGTACCATCGGTGCTGATCTCATTATGGCATTTGATGAATGTACACCCTATCCTTGTGAGTATCAATATGCAAAGGATTCATTAGCCATGACGCATCGCTGGCTGGATAGATGTATTCGCCGATTTGATGAAACGGAGCCGAAGTATGGCTATCAACAAACGCTTTTGCCCATAGTGCAAGGAAGTGTTTACAAAGATTTGAGAAAAATATCAGCAGAATATATTGCCAACGCCGGAAGAGAAGCCAATGCCATCGGTGGCTTGTCGGTTGGGGAACCGGCAGAAGAAATGTATGCCATGACGGAGATTGTTTGTGATATACTTCCGGCAGATAAACCAAGATATTTAATGGGCGTAGGAACGCCGGCTAATATTTTGGAATGCATTGCTTTAGGCATAGATATGTTTGATTGTGTGATGCCCACCAGAAATGCAAGACATGGTTATTTGTTTACCTCTGAAGGTATCATCAATATTAAAAACCAAAAGTGGAAGAATGATTTTTCGCCTATTGATCCAAATATTGATTTGCCCACCAGCGTACGTCATACCAAGGCTTATCTAAGACATTTGGTGGTGAGCAATGAATTGTTGGCCGGGCAACTGGCCAGTTTACAAAATTTGGGATTTTATCTTTGGCTGATCCGTCAGGCACGAGAACATATTGCCGCAGGTGATTTTGGCGTTTGGAAAGACAGCATGATTAAAAAAGTATCACAACGCTTATAAATATTAGAAAGGCTTACAGATTTTAATGAATAGTGACTATTGAAAAAACTGGATTTATATATCGTCAAGAAGTTTTTAACCACGTTCATGTTTACCATCTTATTGATTGTAACCATCGCCATTGTTATTGATATCACTGAAAAAATTGACGATTTCTTAGATAATAAACTGTCATTAACCTTTGTGGTGACCAAGTATTACGTTCATTTTATTCCATGGATCGGCATGATGTTGAGCTCGTTGTTTGTCTTTATCTCCGTGGTCTTTTTTACTTCCCGGATGTCGGGCAATTCAGAGATTGTGGCTGCATTAGCCGGAGGAGTGAGTTTTTATCGATTATTGATTCCTTACCTGTTGACGGCACTTTTTTTAATGGGCGTATTCATGTATTTCAATCACCGAATTGTGCCTAAATCCAATCTGGAACGAATAGAATTTGAGGATAAGTATGTCAAAGCCGTAGATAAAAAGAGGGATAAGAATTTCCACCTCCAAATTGCACAAGACACCTTTTTGTATTTGCAGAATTACAACGAGCCCAATCAATCGGGGTATAAGTTTTCGTTGGAAGGGATCAAGAACAAACATGCTTATTATAAGCTGACAGCGGATAAAATAGAATGGAAAGGTGATAGTTTGGGATGGCAATTGGAAAACATCATTGAACGAAAGGATATGGGTTGGAA
>JAGQYH010000431.1 GCA_020436175.1 Bacteroidota bacterium | reverse complement strand
TCAGTAATGTTTCAGGAGTTTTGGGAATGGACATGCTATTTAACTTTGATCCTGAACTGTTGACCTTAACTGATGTTCAAATTCAGAATACTACAATGAATAATATGGTTGATTTTTCTGAGGCAGGTCAAATAAAAATTGCTATGGCAGGTACAGAATCATTGGAAGCCGATGAAGTTTTGGGATGGTTAACATTTAAGGTAGCGGACGAGGTAAATCAAAGTAATATTCCGATAAGAATTCAATCTTTTTTAGCGAATGAACAAGAATTGAGAAGGTTTTCTACGAATGGTGACGTGACGGTTGAAGGCATTATTACCAATGTGACTTCCAATCAAACAGCTTTACTACCGGTCTATCCTAACCCTGCTAAAGACATTGTCAATATTACTTATCAAGTTAAGAATTCCGGAGAGCAAGTCAAACTTAGTGTTTTTGATGTCATGGGTCATGAAATTGCTGTTTTGGTAAACGAGGTTCAAAATACCGGCACACATGAAATAAAGTGGCATATCACCGATGCACAATATCAACTGCAATCCGGCTATTACTTTATCCGCTTATCGGTTGGTGAAATCAATGAAACAAGAAAAGTGCTTTTATTAAACTAGTCAGTTGTCTAACAAAAAATTGGTCTTATGAAAAAGTCACTTCTTAAAATATTAAGTATTAGAAATCGCGACTATTCGCAATATTTTAGATCATTACTTTTAACTGATTCCGTTCATTTCTCCTTACGGGCTATTGTTATTGCTTGTTTACTGCTTAACTTCATGAATATTGTACAAGCCCAAACAATAGGTGTCAGGATTCCAAATGTTTCTGTTTTAGTGGGTGATACCATTGATGTACCGGTGTACATCGACTCCAGTTTAACGGGAGCGAATGTATTCTCTTATCAATTTCAGATCAGTTACAATACTAATGTTGTTGACCCCATTGATGTTGTGCCCGGATCTGTCAACGGTAGTTTTGGCAATCCTCTATACGGTTTTACATCTTCGTATGTTAATGTGGCCAATGCAGGAACCATTCCATTGGCCGATACAGGTGTCTTGTTTTACATTACTTTTGTGGGCAAGCAAGCAAGCTATACAGCTTTAAATTTTAACGGAACCGGTAACAACTTTTTAAATGAAGGTTCTCCGTCAGTTGATTTAGATAATGGTAGTATTACTGTTCAAGCACAAACAATACTTAATATATCCCCTACTAATCCAATCATTTTAAATGGTAATCAACAACAATTCAGTGCATCTTCGGGAACACCTCCATATAGTTGGCTCTCTGATAATCCAAGTGTTGCCACCATTGATAATGTTACAGGGTTGGCTACAGGGATAAGTATTGGAACAACAGAAATATCCGCAACAGATGTAAACGGAGCAGTTGGCAGTACTTTGCTGGAAGTTCGTGGTTTTAAACTGACCATTAGGGATACCTCTGGTTTAACCGGCACAACACTTGACCTTCCTATTTATGTTTCAGACCTCTCAGGATTGAATGTAACTTCAGGCAATTTTACCTTAAGCTATACTTCTTCAAGGATAAGCTTTAATTCCATCATTACCACCGGTACAATGCTAGATGGTTATAGTCTTCCGGAAGCCAATCAATCCACCAATAGCCTTAACATTGCTTTTGCAGGTTCAACACCATTAGTCGGAAGCGGCATATTAATGTATATCAGATTTGATCTGTCTACTGTTTCAACAGGAGGTTCTTCAATTAATTTCCAAAATGTAGTCTTTAATGAAGATCTTTTGGCCATAGTTG
>JAGQYH010000430.1 GCA_020436175.1 Bacteroidota bacterium | reverse complement strand
ATGCCTTTTCATTATTTGGTTGTTCAGACGTAAGAAAGACAAGATCTTTACGCCTGCCTTCTTTCTAAAAAGTTCCGTAGCATTTTTATTGTTGGGAATTGATCGCTCCTTTTTTATTTATCATCAGTTAAAGGAAATTGTTCCGGGACCAACATTGCTGTTTTACTACAAATGCGTTGCCAACCTTTCTTCCTTCCTGACTATGTTTCTACCGCTATTTGTATTTAAATATTTGTTTGACCGACAGGAAAAATTTGGGTTGTACGGATTAAAATTTAACAAGATCAATTTCATTCCGTATTGGGTGATGCTGGGATTGATGATACCGATCTTATATAGTGCCATCACATTCATTCCTGAGATACAGAACTACTATCCTACTTATCGAAGAACCGGCGGATTGAGATTTGCTAATTATTATCACATCGCAGAAACCACAGCCATTGCCATTTACGAAAGTGTATACATCAGCGATTTTATCTTTACTGAGCTATTCTTCAGAGGTGTTTTGGTGATTGGCTTTGCCCGATTACTGGGAAAGAACTGCGTCATACCCATGGCTGCTTCCTACGCCGCTCTGCACTTCGGAAAGCCGTTGGGTGAAACCATCAGTTCTATTTTTGGCGGATACATTTTAGGCGTAATTGCCTTGTACAGCAAAAATATATGGGGCGGCGTTTTTGTCCATGGAGGAATAGCCCTTTTCATGGATCTCTTCGGTATAATGAAAATGAATCAGTGAAGCAGTTTAGTGCTTCACTACCACTCTCTTCACATCATACTCGCCATTGATGTTAACAATGACACTATATATGCCTTCTGCCCAACCCGTAGTAGTAATTAATGTTGGCTGAGTAATATCCGGATTATTTTGTCTGTAAACTTCCTTTCCTTCTATATTATAAACTGACAGTTCGGTTGGCACTTGCTCATACAATCTAAGATCAATGGAAAACTGATCTGTAACAGGATTTGGATAAACCAAAATCTGATTAGATTCCAAAGCTAGTCTACCTCCATTTAGATCACCTCCCAATCTTGCACTGTTAGGGGCAGATAAAATGCTGCCTTTCCAAGCGTGATGAATATCCTGCCCATCTACTTTAATCCTACCATAGTACACCCATTTAAAATTCTGCCAATCAAAATACCATCTTGACTCATATTTTGCAGCGGCAATAATGTCCTGAAACTGTCCGAAATTATTATGGATATGGTTATTGCCTACAACAATAGCCCAAGTTTGTCCATCACTGACATTGCAAGCCCTGATACCGTTGATCTCATCGATACAATGTCTGTACACCGCAACATAATTTTCATCCTTACGACCTAATATCCAATTATCCATCTCCACCACTTCATCGTAATCTTCATCTTTAAAATATAGGAAAACATCAAAGTTATCGATTCCGAAAATAGGCAGATCCCAATTGTGCCGATACATCACTAAAGCAACATTCTCATCTTGATCAATATAAGGCAAACTGGTGTTGGATTGTCTGGATGGTAATGTTCCCCAATCTTCTACCGTGCCACATCTAGTCATTACCGCAGCTCCTCCAATGTTCGCCACCAATGGAATTTGTTGGTAGCCTAATCGGCCTTTCCAAAAATCCTGCGCAGAATTCAAACCGACTTCATCATTCCTGAAAATCTCAATTTCAACATTACCGATATAAGAGCTTCTGGTAATAGATCCTGCAAAAGTAGCGGCTACCGGTCCGATGGTAGGAGGAAATATGCTCACAGCGGAAAAGGGTGCGAATTCCTCATGCTCCCACATATCGTA
>JAGQYH010000042.1 GCA_020436175.1 Bacteroidota bacterium | reverse complement strand
AGTTCTCCATTGCCATTAATCTTTCTAAAAAGGAAACTTCGCTCCGGATCACCGGGTGCAATATATTTATTGTTTTCACCTACTGCATGAACATTCATCGGAGCTACATTGACGATATTATTGTAAACATCCATCATCGCATTAGGCCCGCTTCCTTGCAAATCCAATCCTAAAGATGGAGAAGCATTATTATGACATGAACTGAATGTACAACTCGTTTGAAAAATATTATAAACTCGCTCTGCCGTGCTTTGACAAAATACTTAAGTAACGATAAATGTGGAGAATAAAAGTGTAAAGGTGATTTTCATAAATTACGCTTGATGTTACCAAATAAGACTTTAATGATCTATTATATATCCTAAAAATACACTATTTTCATACATAACTAATCAAAATAAATTGTAATATGAAAGCAAAAGGATGTTTAACCGGACTTGGCCTGTTAGTAATTGTTTTACTCATCGGCTCATTTTTTATGCCTTCTTCGATGGACTTATCAGTCACTAAAAAACTGGAAGCCTCGCCGGAACAGGTTTTTGCACAAGTCAATGAATTAACCAATTGGGAAAATTGGTCTTATTGGAATAAAATGGATCCCAGCACAAAAACCACTTATAATGAACAAACTAAAGGTGCCGGCGCTTCTTACAGTTGGGATGGTAAGAAAACCGGAAAAGGTTCCTTGACCATTTTGGAAAGTGATCCCAATAGTGGCATCAAAACCAAAATGAATTTTGAAGGGGATGACTCCAACCCGCGGTCGGATTTTATGATTAGTCCTGAAGAAGATGGTGGTACAACCGTTACATGGGATTTTAAATCAGATTACAGCTCGAAGTTGCCTTGGAAGAGATATCAAAATGCCATTGGAAAAATGATGGTTACTAAAGCATACAATAAAGGCTTAGAAGGAATAGACGCTTATGTAAAAGAACATCCCGAAGCCCACATTGTTGAAGAAGCTCCTGTGGAGAGTTTAACCATCGAAGAGGTAGATCAAGCTGCATTTACCGCTATCACTGCTTCGCAGGCAGGAAAATGGAGCGAATTCGGTTCTGAAGCCTATGTAAACGGATTTGGAGAAGCGATGGCAGCCGTGGAAAAGGCCGGTGCGATCATTAACGGTCCGGCATTTGCTCAATGGGTGGCCTGGGACACTATTGCTGATCACTATGAAATTTTATGTGGTATTCCTGTTGAAGGTCAAGGAGCAAGTTTTGGTGGCAATAAAACACTTAAAGCTTCTTATTATGGCCCATATGAAGAAATGGGTGCCGCTTATGGTGCTTTAGAAGCGCATGCCAAAACAGCCGGTTATACTTTGGGAGAACCTATGGAGGTATTTGTAACAGATCCACAAAAAGAGCCGGATACCAGCAAATGGTTAACGGAAATCTATTTCCCGATCGTAGAATAAAAGACTAAAATTTAAAGGGCATCCATGAATTTGGATGCCCTTTAAAAGCCACTCTAACGTGTAAAGTGACCACTAACAAAAACCCTTAATTTTATTGAATTTCAATAAGTCTTTTCGCTTGTACTTTAGCTTCTTCCTTTTTTGGAAGGTTCAAGCTTAAAATACCATCGTTGTATTGAGCGTTGATCTCTTCAGCATTCACTACATTTTCAGGAATGGTAAAAGATCTTTTAAAGCTCGAATAGCTAAATTCTCTTCTGGTGAATTTTTCTTTCTCATCTTTTTCTTCTTTCTCACCTTTTTGCTCAAAAGAAATGGTTAAGACATTTTGATCTAACTCCACATTGAAATCTTCTTTCTTCAATCCGGGAGCGGCCACTTCAATCTTAAATGATTCATCATTTTCTTTGATATTCACTGCGGGATTTGATTTAAAAGGGGAAAAATCTCTGTCCATACCAAAAAGATCTTTGGTGAAAATATCATCAAAGAATGATGGGAATGAAGGCTGATAGTTGTTTCTTTTAATTAGTTTCATGACTTAAATATTTATAGTTTAAAAAATTTTGATTTACAATTTCCAATATTCAAACCTTGTACCATCGATCAAAAACGGCATTTTTGACCAACAACATTAAAATAATTACGCCATAATGTCTTGTTTGGTTGAAATATCAAGCCATATTGTCACTTTTCCATTTTTCTGATTGATCCAAATATTTTTGAAAGAAGTAAATAGTCAGCCGGCTGTATATTATATTTGGAATCTTACGACAGATTAGATATTTTAATGTTTCAATCGTTCACACACAAATGCTTGTACAATACTATTATCCATTTTCATTATCGCCAAGTCGTTTAGATCGCTATTTAGCGGCCGGATGGTTTCGAAATAGTATCATGTTGTTTCGCTCGCGGTTACTGTGTATGGAAGGAGATCTGTTCAATGTGGTGAACATCAGGTTGCCGTTAACCAATTTTGAATTATCTAAAAGCAATCGAAAGCTTCTAAAAAGGAACAAGAAAAAATTCAGCTATCGGATCAACCGAGCCTCTATTGATTTTGATAAGGAAAGATTGTATGAATCGCATAAACCGAGATTTAAGGGTTTTATTTACAATGATCTTCATCAGTTTCTCTATTCTGATACCATCAGCAGTGTTTTCCATACCTATGAAATAGAAATCAGGGATGAAACCGGTAAGTTGGTAGCCTTAAGTTATTTCGATAAAGGTCAAAATAGTATTGCCAGCTTGATAGGTATTTACGACCCTGCCTATGCTAAATACAGTTTAGGCACCTTTACAATGCTATTGGAATTGGAGTATGCCTTGTCGTTAGATTATAAATTTTATTATCCGGGCTATATTTTCGACAAACCATCTGTATTTGACTATAAATTAAAATTAGGGGAATTTGAGTATTACGATTGGCGTGGTAAATGGAAGCCCTATGACAGTTTCCAGCAAGCAGAATCATGTGTTGGACAGCTGAAATTTCAGATCAATGACCTGAAAGCTGAATTGAGCAAACATAATATAGAGTTTGAAGAAAAACTTTATCCATTGTTCCCTTTGGGTTATATGGAAAAAACAATCGATCCGTTTGTTAAAAGCCCGATTTTCCTCGAGATCAAAAAAACGCCATTCCTAAAAAAGAGCATTTTGTTTGAATACAACTCTGATGATGGCACTTACTATGTCAGCTTGATAACCAAATGTCCGGAGTATAATCATCTGCTCAAAATGCAAAGGAATTACTTACTGAAAAATAATGAGGACACTATCTCGGTGCTCAAATATGTTAAAAGAATTGCCGAATCATCCAATGCCGCCACTGTGGTAAGACACTATTTAGCTTGGTGTCGATAAGCCTTTCGACTGCTTTCTCAACCGAATAATTTCATTTTCTGTCAGATATCGCCATTGCCCGCGTGTCAAATTCTTCTTAGTCAAACCGCTATAAACCACTCTATCCAAATCCTTTATTAAATATCCCATTTGTAGGAAAGCAGGGCGGAGATAGGATGCTTGGTTATTGTTCAGTTCCATTCCCAATAAATGCCTATTCTCTTCAACAAATGAGATCTTATGTGGCTTTAGCACAAACTCCTTCCATGTCAGCCCTTTACTGATTGCTTTAAAATGATCTGCAGTCATTGGCTTATTGATTTCTATCTTGAAGAGTGAATAAGACTTGTCCTTTTGAAGATTAACTTGACTCGCCAATTGAAGGTCATTTGTAATTACCACCAAACCTTTATCAGCAACATCCATAGGATGCAGGGCAGTTGACGGTGTGTCGAAAGCTTTTTTCACTAAGTCTAGAGCTGATTTTGTATCCGCATCGCCTTGGCTGCAAGTAAACCCTTTGGGTTTGTTCAACAATACAAATTTCTTTTCACCGGGAAAAACCCGTTGACCATCCAACTCAATGATATCATCGATTGCTACCTTTGTGCCTACTGTATTGACGACTTTCCCATTTACTTTAACCAATCCTTGTGCAATATAATCATCGGCTTCTCGTCTGTTGCAGATGCCGGCATTGGCAATAAACTTGTTCAAACGCATCAACGAGTTTTCTTTATCACCTGATTTTGCTTGAATTGATTTATTATTCTTGTTTTGCATGATGGCCGTAAAATAATTGTAGTAGGACTAAATCCTTATTGCGAATTAGAATTAATTATCTGAAGGAAGATCAATACTTGGCGCATTCCCTATTTGGTTCTCTACTTCTTCAAATTCCTTAATTTTAGGTAAGTCATCAATTGAGTTGATGCCAAAATAATCCATGAAAAAATCGCTTGTACCATACAACAGTGGTTTGCCAACCTCATCGCCTCTTCCTACGATTTCTACCAATTCTTTCTCCATTAACTTATTTACAGCGTAATCTGAGTTTACGCCTCTAATTTGCTCGATTTGGGTTTTGGTAACCGGTTGTTTATACGCTATAATGGATAGTGTTTCCAATGCAGAGTTGGTTAATCTTCGTTTGGCATGGTGATGAAGCATTAATGCTACCGTTTCTTGATACTGTTCTTTGGTTAAGAACTGGTATCCTCCTCCTGAACGAATTAAACTGAATGCAAACTCCGGAGCCTCAAATTTTTCACTAATAATTTTAATACTTTGCTTTACCTGCTCTTCGGTAATGGATTCATCCTGTTTCTGCAAACATTCAGTAATTTCACTAGCGTTAACCGGTTTTTCTGAAGTAAAGATGATAGCTTCTATATGCTGAACTAGGTTATTCATTGGCTCTTCTAAGATAAAAAGAAATCCTGCTTTTGTTTCTCCCTAAAATAAAAAATCCGAACATATGACTATATCCGGATCTTCTATATTTATTTTGTTGACTTTATCCTTCTAAGGCAGCCGCTCCACTTACAATTTCTGTAATCTCGGTGGTAATGGCCGCTTGTCTTGCTCTGTTGTAAGACAACTTCAATTGTTTTAACAACTCATTGGCATTTTCCGTTGCAGCATCCATAGCCGTCATTCTGGCTCCATGCTCAGATGCATTTGAATCCAACAGATATCTAAAGAATTGTGTTTTTAAGATCTTCGGGATCAATTCCAAAAGTATTTCTTCCTTACCCGGTTCGAAGATATAATCGGCATTTCCTTTTCCTTCTTCTACTTCCTCGTTCACTACAGGCAGAAATTGTTCCACGGTTGTTTCCTGAACAGCAGCATTCTTAAATTTGCCATACACTACTTCAACTTTGTCGTATTCACCTCTGGAATAACCGTCCATGATGTACTCCGCTGCTACCGCAGCATTGTCGAAAGTAAGATTGGTAAATAGTGACACGAAATTGGTATTCACTTTTGAATACTGCTTTTTTAGGAGATCACTACCCTTTTTCCCAACAAACATCAGTTTCAAATGACCGCTGTCTCTTAAATGGCTATACTTTTCTTCAATTAGTAACTGTGTAGCTTTAACCGTTGCCGAATTAAATGCGCCACACAAACCTCTATCTGAAGTGATCACGACGATCAAAACATTGTTTACTTCTCTTTCCTTACCAAAATCCAATTCAAGTTCGCCTTGTACACTGGATAAGATATTTCCCAAGATGCTTGAAAGATGCTCTGAATAAGGTCTGATTTTTAAGATACGCTCAGTAGCCTTACGTAACTTTGCCGCTGCCACCATTTTCATGGCTTTAGTGATCTGTTGCGTTGACTTTACAGAACCTATTCTAATCCTTACTTCTTTTAAATTTGCAGGCATCTTCTATTATCTATTAAATTACTTATAGTTTAGTTGTACATCAGAAGCCAATGCTCTCAATTTATCGATCATTTCGTCTTCTAATTTACCGGCAGCAAATGATTTCAATACTTCCGGGTGCTTCGCTTCAAGTTGGCTCAATAAATCTTCCTCAAAAGCTCTTACTTTCTCCACCGGAACATCCTTTAACAAGCCTTTACTTCCTAAGAAGATAATAGCTACTTGTTTTTCTACTGATAAAGGAGAATATTGACCTTGTTTTAAAACTTCAACGTTTCTCTTACCCTTCTCCAATACAGACATTGTAGCAGCATCTAAATCAGAACCAAATTTTGCGAATGCCTCCAATTCTCTAAACTGAGCTTGATCCAATTTTAAGGTACCGGATACCTTTTTCATTGATTTGATCTGTGCTGAACCTCCTACCCTGGATACTGAGATACCTACGTTGATCGCAGGACGAACACCTGAGTTAAACAAGTTAGATTCCAAGAAAATCTGACCATCTGTAATAGAAATTACGTTGGTAGGAATATAGGCAGATACGTCACCTGCTTGTGTTTCAATAATTGGTAGTGCTGTCAAAGAACCACCACCTTTTACTTTTCCTTTCAATGATTCCGGAAGGTCATTCATTTGAGCCGCAATTTCATCATTATCGATCATTCTTGCTGCTCTCTCTAATAATCTTGAGTGAAGATAGAAAACGTCACCAGGATAAGCTTCCCTTCCCGGAGGTCTTCTTAATAAAAGCGATACCTCACGATAAGCTACTGCTTGCTTAGATAAATCATCAAAAACAATTAATGCAGGTCTTCCTGTGTCTCTGAAATACTCACCGATCGCCGTTCCGGCCATTGGTGCGAAATATTGAAGTGGTGCAGGATCCGAAGCGTTTGCAGCAACAATTACAGTATAAGGCATTGCTCCTCTCTCCTCCAAAGTTTTAGCGATCTGAGCTACAGTAGATGCTTTTTGACCAATAGCCACATAAATACAATATACCGGCTCACCTTTTTCGTAAAACTCCTTTTGATTTAAAATAGTATCGATACAAATAGCTGTTTTACCGGTTTGTCTATCACCAATTACCAACTCTCTTTGTCCTCTACCGATTGGAATCATTGCATCGATCGCTTTAATTCCTGTTTGAAGCGGTTGGTTTACAGGCTGTCTGTAAATTACACCCGGTGCCTTTCTTTCAATCGGCATTTTAAACTTCTCTCCAGTCAATGGACCTTTACCGTCAATAGCTTCACCTAAGCCGTCAACTACTCTTCCCAACATTCCTTCCGTAACGTCGATAGAAGCAATAACACCGGTTCTCTTTACAGTATCCCCTTCTTTTATCTCTTCAGATGGTCCCATTAAAACCACACCCACGTTATCTTCTTCCAAGTTAAGTACTACTGCTTTCAAGCCGGACTCAAACTGAACTAACTCTCCGGCTTGTGCTTTGGTTAAGCCATAGATACGAGCGATACCATCACCCACTTGTAATACTGTACCTTCTTCTTCAAGTTGAGCTTCGGTACTAAAGCCTGACAATTGTTGTCTTAATATTGCTGATATCTCATCAGGTCTTATATCTGCCATTTGCGATTTATTTATCGATTAATTAGCTAAAATTTCTCTTCGTAAAGTACTTAGCTTGTTCTGCAAGCTTGTATCAAATACTTTATCTCCAATTTTAATTACAAATCCACCGAGGATTTTAGGATCTACTGTTTTCTTAACTTGTAAATTGGTGGCTCCCAATTGAGCTTTTACCGTATTTACAATTTTGCTTTCCAATCCTTCATTTAAGGTTGTAGCTGAAATCAGTTCAACCATTTTGATATTGTTGAGGTCATTGTAGGCTTCATAAAAAGCATCGATGATCTCTTTAAAGTAACTTTCTCTACGTTTGTTAACCAACATGTGTAAGAAGTTCATCGTTAGATCAGAAATCTTACCGGAAAATATGGCCTTCAGCGATGAAAGCTTACGATCAACGCTGATGATCGGGCTTTTAAGTAACCTTCTCAACTCGCGGCTCTCATTGGTAGTTTGCTCAAATAGTTGGATATCCTGATAGGTTCTATCCAATACATTGCCTTTTTGAGCTTCTCCTAATAAAGCGTTTGCGTATCTCGATGCTACACTGATTGCTGACATACTTTTCTAGTTCAATTTGATTTGATCTACCAATGAAGCCACATAATCTTCATGATTCTTACCGGAGTCTAACTCTCTGTTCAAGACTTTTTCAGCAATCTCCAATGAAATTTTTCCCACCTCATTCTTCAATTCTGCTAATGCAGCGTTCTTTTGGCTTTCAATTTCAACTTTAGCATCTGCTAAAATCTTTGAAGCTTCTGTCTTTGCCTGATTTTGTGCTTCTCCTACGATTGAATCTTTCAACTCCTTCGCTTCTCTGAGAATCTTACCTCTTTCTTCTCTCGCCTCTTGTAAAAGAGCTTCATTACTTGATTTCAAAGATTCCATCTCCGTTTTGGCTTTTCGAGCCTCATCTAAAGCAGATTGAATATCTTCCTCTCGCTTTTTAATAGCCCCTGTAATCGGTTTGAAAGCAAACTTTCCCACCAAAATCCAAAAAAGAAGAAATATTAAAATCGTCCAGAAAAATAATCCCGGATCTGGCTTTAATACATCGAAAGTTGATAAAATTATCATAACAAATTAATTTAAAGAAAAGGGTTACCCCTACAAATTCATCCTATGTCTTACGACATGAAAATTGATAATAAGATAGCGATCAACGCAGCTCCTTCAACAAGTGCAGCAGCCAAAATCATGTTGTTTCGAATATCGCCAGCAGCTTCCGGTTGTCTTGCAATAGCGTCCATTGCTTTTCCACCAATTAATCCGATACCGATACCCGCACCTATTACAGCTAATCCGGCTCCTAATGCAGCTAATGTTCCAGTCATTTTAAATCGTTTTAAGTTTGTTAATTTATTTAATAATATTAATGATGTTCCTCTATAGCTGCCCCAATATAGACCGCTGTAAGGATCGTAAATACAAATGCTTGCAAGAATGCCACTAATAACTCCAATGCCATCATAAACATGGTCAAAGGAACGGATAGTGCTACTCCCGCTATTGAACCGGGCACACTATGCCCTGAATTTCCAAATATAAAGATAAGTGCCACAAAGATGACGATTACCATGTGACCTGCGGCTATGTTTCCAAATAACCTGATAAACAAGGTCAATGGCTTTAAAATAACGCCCAACATCTCCACAGGAGTTAAAATCACTTTTACGAATGCAGGCACACCTGGCATCCAAAATACGTGCTGCCAATAATGCTTATTTCCGCTTAAGTTAACTACCAAAGCAGTAAATAAAGCCAATGCAATAGTCACTGAGATATGACCTGTAACGTTTGAATTACCGAAAAAAGGAATTTGACCAAAAAGATTCAATCCCAAAATGAAGAAAAACAAAGACATCAAAAATGGCTGATACTTTTCCCATTTGTGCCCTAAAATTGGTTTTGATACTTCATCCTGAATAAATGCAAATATTGGCTCAACAAATGATTGAATACCACTGGGAGCATTCCCTTCATTTCTCTTATACGCCTTTTTGATGGTAAAGAATACCCATGTCAAGAAGATAAAAACCAAAATCATGGACACCACATTCTTGGTTAATGAAAAATCATACCAAGATGTCATTCCACCACCAAACAAACCGCCGTCTAAAGTAGACTTCGCTTCCAACACAAATTCACTTCCATCTTCCAAAACTACAGTGGAAACATCCTTTTCAGTTGTAGTGATGCTACCATCCTTTGCCTCCTTCTCAATCTCTATAACCTTGTGCCCAAATTTCTTTACCGCAATTTTACCGGTTGGAAAACTAGCGTCTGACACTCTGTTCAGCGCCCCACCATTCAATACAAAATTATCAATGGCGTAATGGCCGTTACCATGATGTCCCGGCTCAAACTTTCCAGAGGAAAATATTTTTAATCCTTCTCCCTTAACATATACGATACAAGGTAATGGAATACTTACAGGGCCGATACTATATACATTTGCATCATTAATGTGATGCATTGCAGTTCCACCCGGATCAAAGTCATGTTCCACCTCGTGAATTTCCTCATTAACCTCATGTCCTTCTTCAACTATAGCAGGTTCATCATGGCCATGTGCATCACTCCGTTCAGCTTGAACAAAATTGGAAAACATTCCAAAGATTACTACTAAAATATATGTTAAAAATTGTCTCTTCATTAATATAGGTTACAATCCATACCTTTAATCGGCTGCGAATATATGTATATTCTAATGACTAGTTGAGGCATTAATGTAGTGACGAAATAAGGTTAACGTTTAGATAAAATTCCCGCATACTAAGAGATTAAAACCGCAATTGTCTGATGGATTTAAGGGATAATAATCTTCTTATTGGTGATAAATGGAACACCCTTCTTTTGTCCTTTCAATTGCAATAAATACAGCCCACTATGCAATCCGTTAGGAAGGTCAATTGAAAACTGAGTATCTCTATTCAGATGACTACTTTCAGCCAGAATTTGTCCCTTAATATTCATCAAAACATAAGTGTCAACCAATAATTCATTATCAAAAACAATAGTTAATTGATTATTCGTGACTAATGTTGGAGATATGGTTAAATCTCCATAATTCAGATCAATTACACCTGAAATCACCGGTATATCACCGCATAACCCTTGCAAAGGAGAAAGTTCGATATAGGTATTGGATGAAAGATCCTTACCATCGAAACCCGGAAAATCAGCATCGTACTTCACTGCCCTAAAAAAGAAATTATCCCGGGCACCAATCCCGGTACCTAAATCATCTACATCAATCCCTTGTGTTAATGGTTGGCCGCCTAAACCAACCGGTATAACATATTTCCAAAGTATCTCGCCACTCTCATCTATTTCAAAAAACTCACCTTTAGGTCCATGACTGATCAAGTATCTATCATTTTTTAATGCTGTAGCTCCCGACAAGAATGCCGCAAAGAATGAAGGTCTGGGTGATCCTTCATACACCACCACAGTACTATCTACAGCATATTGGTTATCGATCACAAAACTAGAGTCTGCATTTCTTGTAGGGTAAATTTTTACCACTTGGCTATAATTACTATCGATTGGAATTCCAAATCTTGCTCTTCCATTATTAAAAACCATTAAAGCGCCATAATCATCCAAACCATGGGCAACGAAGTTAGCATCATGTTGCATAAAGAATTCTTGATCAGAAGTATCTCCACGCTCATAAACTCTTGGATTGCCATATCGGAACAAGAAATCACCACCTTTGTCCCATCTACCACCGGAATGAGAAGCCGCTTCTTCGGTCGTTGTACTATGATCAATCACATAAATCTCATTAATATCCCGACTACTGAAAATTATTTGATCCGACTCAGGATCATAATCCAAACTGTTAGCATGTAACCAATCAGCATCCGGTGACCCTAATATATAATTGATATTCAACAGTTCGGGATGATCAGCTACTACGCCATAATTGTCTTTAGTTGGGTCATAATCCTGAATCAGGTGATCCCACAGATACCATTCCCATACAATCTCAGCAGAATCCGGAAAGATGGGTTTTATCTCGATGATCTTTTCACTCCATACAGATTCATCGACGTAGTTACTGTCTCTACCTGCATCAATCGCTTCCTGATAAAATCGTTTATCCCATACTAGAACTAGAAAATTACCATTGGGAAGAATAGATATATCATGATGAGCTAATTGGATAGAGTCGCTAATCACATAACTCCATTTCTTATTCCCATCCCAATCATATTGTTCAAGGATTCCCCCTTGTCCTCCGGCGCCCAAACCAGGATTTTGATTGTACTGACGAGCAGTAATCAAATCACCATTCTCCAATAAATAATCAATATTACCCGGCTGGTACTCACTGGTCCATTTATTAATAAATTGACCGCAGTCATTCACCAAGTAAGTAGCTCTATCATTCTTAGGAGCGAATAAATAATATCCTCCATCTACCGTAGAGTCTCTGGTTACCAACCCAATGGTTCTTTCCTGACCAATTGCTGAAAAACAAACACTCCACAAAACAAATATTAATGTATATATTCTCATATTGTAAAAATAAAAAAGGCTATCTATACAGATAGCCTTTTGATATAAAATTCAATTTAAATTTTATTCTAATTCTGAACCAAGGTAGCCGGTTGAGTATATGGTCTATCCAATTTCTTTTGGTTCAACGCATCGTACACTGATTGTCCAATAGCATATCTACCGATAGTACCGAATTCAGAACCATCAACTAAACTATTAAACATATAAGTTGTACCATCTTTAACCATTTCAAATACATCTCTTGTGTCGAAAGGACCACCTTGAGCATAACCTAAAGAAGTTGCGATATAACACTCGCCATCAGGTAAACTTTGCTCAAATTCAATAGAACCAACACCCGGTTGTAGAACTGTAGTAACGATGCAAAGATCACCTAAAGCATCAGGATATGGTGCAAAAGGATTAGCAAAGTTTTCTACCAACATAATGTAAGTACCATCAGCATAGTCACCTAAACCGGTGAATTGCTCAGGACAAGCTCCGTAATCATCAGAATACGTAACGAACTCTAAAGTTCCATTGTTGTCATACAAAAAGAATGGATCTAAATCAACTCCGTTAGCACATACAGGGAATACCGGGTCAGTAGTACCAGTAATACTAGGTACTGCTAACAATCCATCCCAATCTAAGGTAATAATTGGTTCATCACCATTAAAGTCGTTCAATTGAATAGTCAATTGTACAGTGCTTGCTACCACAAAAGGATGAGCATTTGTCGCTTCTGTTGGACCCAAATTAATTACAATAAACTCAGGTTCACCATCCGGATCAATGTCTCCAATAATGTCAACTGTTAAAGTAGCTGTTCTTACATAACCTTCGATTTCGATCTCAGTATCTTCGAATACAAAATCCACTCCATTAGTAGCAGTAGTATTCTCTTCATCTAAAGTTGCTGTAATAGTAGTAGCTACAACTTGAGTTTCTGACAAAGTAATAGGAATAGTTAAAGTTTTATCCTCACTATCATCTGTTATCACCAAATCAGGAGTGTCGATCGTAAATGGCAGTAATGAAGTAATCCTGGATACTTCCGGTGTTTCCTCACAACTTGCGAAGGCCACCACTGCTATTAATAATATCAAATATTTCTTCATAACTTATTTTTTAATCTCCGATTTTTTCTAAAATTTCATAAAATTCTCTTTCTCCTGAACCATCAGTGAAATAACCATAAGTAAGATAGATTCTATGAACACCCGGTCCACCAGCATCCGGCACGATCATTTGATCACAAACGCCAGGCACTCTATTATGGTTAAAAGCCCCTGCAGATCCACAACCATCTTCTTCAGGAGTTATCATTCTACTTCCTGAAAATAATGGCTGCGAAACTCCATCAATAGTAGTAGGAATGGTTACTCTTATGGAAGAATCCGTTGGATTAGCGGCATCATTCACTCCAGCATAGAAAATAAATTCATTGCCGGCCCAATCAAAACCTCCCCACCAATCTGGATGTGTTAAAGCAGTATCGTTTAATGCTCCAATAGTTCTGGTTTGATTGATATAATTTGTCAAATCTTCACCTAGTGGATCACCGTTAGCATCTACTTGTAATTCAACTCTCCAATAAGAACCATATCTGGTAATATACGTCCCTTTATATGGGTTTGGAAGATAGGTAAATACAATTTTCTTAGCAGCTTCATCTGTTGTATTTGCTGCCGAACCATCAGATCTCAATACTTCAAAAGTGAAAGTAACCAATGTTCCGGATACTAATGAATCAACGATTGTATCCAATACTGATTCAGGATTTGTAGCTACAATTCCGTCCATTAATTCTGATACTCTCACATCAGATTCAATATTAGTTGACAATTGCGTGTCATCAATATCATAAGAATACGCTAAAACTTTATCTGAAACTTCCTGAGTTCCACCGAATGTAACTTGTTTGTAAACATTCACCTTAGCAATATCCTCTACGCCCGGTATAACGATGAATCTGAAACTGTAATCAGATACCCCTTCTACCAATTCCACACCTGTAGTGACTATCTTCAGGTAGGCGTCTGCTGTTTCAAAATCGATA
>JAGQYH010000429.1 GCA_020436175.1 Bacteroidota bacterium | reverse complement strand
ACCGGTCGATTCCGGCTTCTTTAATCATTATTTCCAACCGTGCAGCAGGATAATCAGGATTGAGCGGCACATAGCAAGCACCGGCCTTTAAAATGCCAAGAATGGCAATAATATGCTCTATGTTTCGGTCTAAATAAATGCCGACATGATTATGGGCTTTACATCCATTCGCATGTAAAATTGAAGCAATTCTATCTGCTTTTTGATTCAAGTTTTGATAAGTAATGGACTTATCTCCGGCCACCACTGCCACTTCTTCCGGAATTCGTAATGCTTGTTCTTCAAACATTTGATGAATGCATAACTCCGAAGGCACGGTAACCGTACGATTATTCCTTTCTTGCACGATCTGTTGAAATTCATTATCGGACAATAAGGAAACGCGATTTAAATGGACTTCTTTGACATCAGAAAGACGATCTACAAAAGTTTGAAAATGATCTATAAATGAATCGGCCACCAAATGATTCAGCTCCACATCAGGGTAACTAATCTTCCAACTTTGCTCGTTTAGCTGATAAGTAATAGACCATTGTGTTGCAACCTGTTGCTCTGCATCATCTGCTAAAATGCCAATCGACAGATTAAATTGCCGGATCTGATCTATTGAAATATTATTCTTTAGGATAGGATATCGACTGACAATATCATTTAAGAAAGGTGCTGCATTTTTGGTTTCCTTCAATTTAGCAGCAACATTCTTAACAATTTGCTTTAACGGCAATTCAGTATTGATATCCATTCGAAATGGCAAACCATCGGCAAAAAGATTAGAGTATTTGAATTGCTGCTGTTGTATGGGAATATCAAATGAATAATGGTCAGATAAACATGCCAAATACAACACCAACAGGCACAAATGGTCTTCCGGTTCCTGTTCCTTTCCCTCAAAAATGGCTGCTTTGGCAGTTCTTATTGTAAATTGCTTGGAATATGGAGTGCCATTCTTAATCTGTTGATGAATGAAAGGCATTTCCATTACTTCAAGATCCAATAGTTTGTCTATCCAATATTGCTCCTGTTTGCAAGCCAAGCGATAAGCTTTGGTCAAGCCAACAGGATCTGTATCCAAATCATTGACCAATATTCCTTTGGCTACATCAAGTACCTTAAAAGAACAGTCATTGCCATAGATGTCCTTTAATTGCTTGATGGCCACTTTATTGTCCTTTGTATTGAGGATCAATTGATTTTGATCGATGCGATCAATGCTATTGGGAACATTACTCGATCGCTCCGGCAGTATTTCACATTCACCAATAATATAAAACTGATGCTCTAAATATAATTTAGGCGTTCCAATTGGATTGGCATATTGACTGCCAAAATCGTAGGCTCTAATTTCCTTTAACATGTTTTCCGCAGGTTGATCGAAATTTATGACACCAGCCAGCTTCGGTCTCTTATACAATGCATTATATGAACGACTGTCTGTGTTTTGAGCTATCGGCTGAATCAATTTTTGCTCGATCCCATTGATCAACTCCTTAAAACCAATAATAGCATGTTCATAACATTTAGAATGCAAACTCAATGTCGTTTCCACATTGCTGATTGAAATCTTCTTTTGCACCAGAATATCGCCGATGTCAATGCCTTCATCGATCAAGTGCCATGTTATTCCGTGTTGCTTTTCCTGTTGATACAATACCCAAAATCCGGCATGCATTCCGGCATGTTCCGGAAGTAATGCATCATGGTAATTAATGGCCCAATGTTTAGCAGAACTAATCATCTCCAAATCCAAAATGACATCATTCACAATGCTGAACAGATAATCATACTCCGTTGAGCA
>JAGQYH010000428.1 GCA_020436175.1 Bacteroidota bacterium | reverse complement strand
CCCAAAGCCAATGGTATAAACACAACCAAAATGATCGGTATATGGATGGAAATGATATACTGAATGGCTTTTTTCAGATTGGAATAGATCTTCCTTCCCATAGCTACTGCATCAACCATTTTTGAAAGGTCGTCTTCCATCAAGACCAATGAAGCGGCTTCTTTTGCGATTTCTGTACCTCTTTTGCCCATGGCAATACCGATATGGGCTGCTTTCAATGCGGGACCGTCATTCACTCCATCACCCGTCATGGCCACTACTTCATTGTTGGCTTTCAGCGCTTTAATTATGCGAAGTTTGGCTTCCGGGAACATTCTGCTAAATATCTGTGTCTCCCGTACTTTCGATAAAAGTGATTGATCGTCCAAGGCCATTAACTCATCACCTGTAATGCTTTTTTCATAGCCTTTGAAGTTTACTTCTTTAGCAATGGCCATGGTGGTAGCGGCATTGTCACCGGTTACGATCTTAACATTGATGCCGGCATCGTAAAAGTTTTGAAATACGGTGCTGATATTGTGTTTAGGAGGATCATAGAATGCAATTAAACCCAAAAATTGAAACGGCAGATCTTGTTGTTCATCCGGGAAATCAGAACCTTCAAAGGTTGAACGACCAACTCCAAGCACTCTAAATCCTTGCGCCGCCAATGTAGTAATGATTGATTCAATTCGATTAGATTGCGTATCGGTTAAGTGGGACACTTTAATAATCGCTTCAGGAGCACCTTTTGCAGCAATGATGCGATGTCCTGATTGGTCTTCAAAAATGTGTGTCATCATTGGCGGTTGACCGCTTAACGGATATTCATGAATCATTTGGTATGCCGTTCTTTCATCTTTTTCGAACAGTCGGGTATAGGCATCATGAATGGCCGTTTCCATAGGGTCAAATGGGATTGGCTCGCTGGACCACATGCTATAATTGAGGAGATCTAATTGATTTTGATTAAGTACATCATCAATGTCTGAAATGGCATCATCCACTAAACAATACAGTTTGGCCAAGCTCATTTTATTTTCTGTGATTGTGCCGGTTTTATCTGTACAAATTACGGTGGCACTGCCTAATGTTTCTACTGTTTTCATTTGCTTGACGACAATGCTCATTTTCATCAATCGATAAGCACCAATGGCCATGAATGAAGTAAAAGCGACAGGAATTTCTTCGGGTAAAATACTCATGGCCAGCGTAAGCGCCTTAAGCAAACTGTCAAAAAGGTCTTTTGAGTTGATGTAATTAATGGCCCAAACGATGAAAAAAACAATGGCACCGGCCAAAACCATTTTTTTAACAAAATTGCTGATCTGTTTTTCTAAAGGCGTTTTTTCTTCCTCGATGCTTTTCAAACTTTTCCCGATTTCGCCAAGTTTTGTTTTGTTGCCAATAGCAGTGACCTCCGCAATGGCCAATCCACTGGCAACGGTAGTTCCTTTGTAAACAAAGGGGTTTTCATTGTCCTTATCTTTAAAAACGGATAGCGATTCTCCGGAAAGCATGGATTCATTGACAGAAAAATCATTAGAATGAATGATCTTGCCATCGGCAGGAATGGTATTGCCTTCTTCAACGATCAAACAATCCCCGATGACCAATTCTTCACTTTTGATCTCAACAGTGGCATATTCTCGGATGACTTTGCAATTGGGTAGAGTAAATTGCTGAAGTTTGGCTAGAGCATTTCTACTTCGGGAATCTTGGTATAGTGATATAGTGGCTACTAATACTATGGCTGCGGCAAGAAAAATAGCATCACCGGTCTGACCACTTATAAAATATATGATGGCAGCAACTAGCAA
>JAGQYH010000427.1 GCA_020436175.1 Bacteroidota bacterium | reverse complement strand
GAACAGTTGCGCAACAGGCACATTGGGTATAAAAACATAGGACAGACAGTGGTTTCAGCAAGTTTCGGGTTCTTATCCAAGTTCGTTTCAGGCGGACAGGTAAGTGTTCCGTAATGCCCTACGTTTCATACCCGAGACCGTTATGTTCAATTAGAAAAATGAAAGAATTAGCATCTATATGGCGAAAGCCCATCTATCTTCCCTATCTACAACCTAAGCTGACTGATGAAATCATTGAAAGTGCAGAACAAAAACTTGGATTTAGACTTCCAAATGAGTTAGTTGAATTGCTAAAAATTCAAAATGGTGGTTATATCAGAAAGACTCTCGAGGAATCACTAAATGAGCAGATATATGGTATAGGGCCATACTTCCCATCGTTAACTGATGTTGATTGGGCAGAATATAAAGACTGGGTAAATTTTGAATTAGATGGGTTAGTTCCATTTGACGGAGACGGACATTGGTACATTTGTCTAGATTATCGAAACAATAAGTCCATTCCCGAAATAACATATATTGATACTGAATGCGATTATCAAGTGAAGATTGCAGACTCATTTTCTGATTACTTATCTCACTTGACCCTGACAGTAGGTGACGAATTAGTTATAAGCACTAATAAGGGAATTGGAGAAATTGCCAATCAACTCGAAAGCATTTTAAATATCAAATTTGAGGAACCTAACAATTTTGCTCACGGATATGACCAATATAGAAGCCAATTAGACGATTCTTGGATTTGGCTAAGTCCGAATCTTGTTCCAAATGGATTCGTTCGAAAAGATGAAGACAGATATGAGGAGTTAGTTAAGCTATCTGAAGGAAAAACATCACGATTTCCTGAAATATCGGAAACCAGCTTGTTAATCAGTTTTTCCGAAGAAAAAACAAGAGATTTTGCCATAGAGAAGCTTAGAAATAACCAAATTGACATAAAGCCTCTAAAAAAAATAATTGAAAAAAGATCATAACACTATATATGAAATCCTAGCCGCCAATCGGCAGGCTACTCTTCATATCTAAACCATTCCATCAATAATTACAAATAAAATTAGCCTTTAAAACGATTACATATTTGAAATTTGCCTTTCTAAACCCCAAATCAACCCCCTCTCTTCTTCCTAAACTTTTCTTGCTTTTTCAGGCCTTGTTTTACCAGTAATTTTGTAAGGTATCCGGCTAGTTTGGGGAAGGTTGCGCCGAGATAGGCTTGCACACCTCTTTGGAAAGGTATCCATACTTCCGGCTTTTCGTTCTCAATGGCTTCTTTCAAAACGGCATCGGCAATTTCCTCCACCGTTAATATTTTATTGGTAGAAAATGTCATGGCTGCGGCTTGGGAATTCATTTGATCATCCAGCATGTGGGTATCCACGGCATCCGGACAAATTACCGACATTTTGATGTTATGCGCTTTAAGTTCCTGCACCATGGCTAAACTGAAACCTCGAACGCCAAATTTGGATGCCGTATAAATACTGATGCCGGCAATCGGCGCAATGCCCGCCATAGAGGCAAAGTTGATGATATGTCCGCCGCCGGTTCCTTTCATTTTTTCTGCCGCCCATTGAGTGCCGTAAATCGTGCCTTTAAGGTTGACATCAATTTGAAGATCAATCTCATTGACTGCAGTTTCTGTAATGTATCCCGGTCGGATAACGCCGGCCACGTTGAGGAGATAGTCTAGTTTTTTCAAATTCTTAAACACCGAAGCCCAACTTTCATGATTACTGACATCCAACGATTGAATAATGCAATTGGAAGATTGACCAAAATGTTCATGCAAGTGCGCTGTACCT
>JAGQYH010000426.1 GCA_020436175.1 Bacteroidota bacterium | reverse complement strand
AAGATGCCTCTTCTGCTCAATCTGGCTATATATTCTGAGTTGAATGAAGTATCGATTGCTACAAAAATATCGGGCATAATTCCACCTCCACCGTAAACTACTCTTTTTCCTACGGTGTAATGTTTGATGGAATCGGGAAATTCATACTGACTGGCTCCTAAAAGTTCTCCGGATTCAAATCGGTCTAAATTGTCTTTATAATAAGCTTCTCTTCCTTCATCATAAGGCTTTTGAATAAATCTGCCGCTTGGTGTAAAATATTTGGCAATCGTGATTCGCACCGCCGTTCTGTCGGGCAAATAATAGGCTCTTTGTACCAATCCCTTTCCGAATGATCTTCTTCCTACCAATAAGCCTCTGTCCCAATCTTGAATCGCACCGGAAACAATTTCACTGGCGGAAGCAGAGTTTTGATCGATCATGATCACTAAATTTCCGTCTTCAAAAACGCCTTTTACTTTAGCATTCTCCTCTTGCTTGGGATAGGCTCTTCCTTCGGTGTAAACGATCAGTTTGTCGTCACTTAAAAATTCATCCGCCAAATCGATGGCTTGATTCAAATATCCGCCGCCGTTACCGGTTAAGTCGAGAATAAGATCCTTCATGCCTTGCTGTTGCAGATCAATGATGGATGCCCGCACCTCTTCAGTGGCTGTAGCAGAAAAACGAGACAACCTTACATATCCGATCTCATCGTCTATCATATATGCGGCGTCTACTGCAAACAATGGGATTTTATCTCTGGTGATTAAAAAATCCAACCATTCTGCTACGCCATGTCGTTTAATTTTCACCTCTACTTTAGAGCCTTTCTCGCCACGCAATCGGTTGATCACGCCTTCATTTTCTATTCCAATTCCGGCCACATTTTCTCCATCGATCTCAACGATCTTATCTCCGCCAATAATACCCACACTTTCGGATGGTCCGCCGGCAATGGTTTGAACCACATAGATGGTATCGTTTAATATATTGAACTGAATGCCTACACCTTCAAAATTACCGCCCAACTGTTCATTTGATTTTTGAAGTGCATCATGATCGAGATAATTGGAATGTGGATCCAGATCTTTTAAAACTCCTTTGATCGCCTCTTCAACGATGGAGTCTTGATTTACTTCATCAATGTAATACTTGTCTAATAGTTTGATAAAGCTGCTGATTTTATCGGGTGCTGATTGTGCTTGTACGCCATGCGTGCCAACCCATAATAAAAGCATGCTTCCTAAAATAAATCTTTTCATTTACTTTTTATTTCTATGATAATAGATGAATGAATACTCAATTCTATCAATAATTTTACAATAAAACACCAAATTAAATGCCAATAAACCTGAAAGTTAAATATAATTAACGTGAATTGTTTTCGCTGATGCTATCTATATTGATCAGCAGGAAACATGGATTAAGGTGTGGTTTCCTCTTCGGTTTCTGTTACCACATCTTTGAATTGGAAATCATGAAAATAATAAAAGATGCTCCATTTACCTTCATTGTATTCCAATGCCGTACAATTTTCTACCCAATCACCGCTGTTCAGATACATGATTGACCCTTGCTCGGTAACGATTTTTTCTATTTGTGGTTTGTGCACGTGGCCGCATATCACATAATCATATCCATGTTCAATACCACGTTCGCAGGCAATTTTTTCAAAATCGGAAACCTTAGACTTAACGATCCTCTTTACATTGTCTTTAATCATTTTGGAAAGAGAAATTCTTTCTTTTCCTGCACTGATCAACAAGTTATTGATAAAGCGATTGAATCGAATCAAGTAGTCATAACTTCTGCCACCCAATTTGGC
>JAGQYH010000425.1 GCA_020436175.1 Bacteroidota bacterium | reverse complement strand
GAATTGCGAAAAAGCGATGTGCAACATCCTATCAATCCTTTGTTGTTCGGGTATGAAGTTTTGGATAATAAACCGCCCAATATCAATGGAATTAAGGTAGTATCAATCTCGGAAGGGAAAAGTTACTATGATGTTGAAGGAAGCAGGTTGGAGCTATTAAAAGGGGAGAAAAAGTATTATTTAAAAGACACATTGTTAGTGGATCAGGGGAAGATCGCTATAGGAGTTCACAGCTATGATCAACAAACACTTACTACCAATAAAAATGGTGTTTTTCGCGTGGAAATGTTCGTGAATGATGAAAGCTACTTTAAATGGACAATGGATAAAACGGACTTTGATCAAAGCAGATATGTAAATGCCTTTAGAGATTTTTGTGAAATAAAGAGTCAAAGAACCATCTATAATTGTTTTCGGTTGCCCGGTAATTATTTAGATGTTTATGAGCATTTGGTCAATGATGGCTTTATTCAAATACGTCCTAATGATGTGGCAAAAGTAAACATCAAAGTGTATGATTACCATCAAAACAAATCAGAGGTCGAATTGTATGTAAAGCTTAAAGATGGGCCGATTGAATCAAAGCTAGATTCAACAACCACTTTCATCGCCTACAACAAAAATCAAAATTTAAAAAGAGACAGGTTTGCTGCTTATTTCCCTCAGGGCACGTTTTACGATGATGTCAATATGTTTTACGAAGAACAGTTAAACAATTCTACTACCATTTATTCTAACATCCATCAATTGCACAATCAATTTGTACCCTTACATAAATCGGCGGTTATTCAGGTAACTCCGATCGGATTGCCTCAAAAATATAAAGACAAGGTGGTATTGGTTCATAAAGACTTAAAACGGGTAGAACAAGCACTCACTACCTTTTGGAAAGATGACATGGTTACCGCTCGTTGTAAGGAAGTAGGTTGGTTTTATGTAAAGATCGACAGTCTGCCTCCGGTGATAAATGTGCTTAATTTTACTACTTCCAGTAAAACCTTTCGGGGAGACCAAATTAGGTTGAAGATATCGGATAACCTGTCAGGTATTGCAGATTATAATGGCTATATAGATGGTCAGTGGGTGGTATTTGAATACGATGCCAAACGAAATGCGTTAACCTATAACTTTGATGAATTTTGTCCGAAGGGTAAACATAAGCTGAAAGTTATTGTTACAGATGATGTTGGCAATGAGGCCGTTAAAGAAATAGAATTCATTCATTAATAAAAAATGATACAATGTTTCATTTAAAGGAAGGTGATAAAGCACCGGATTTTACAGGATTAGATCAAGATGAGCAAACTATTCAATTGAAAGACCTAAAAGGGAAAAAGGTAATTCTGTACTTTTACCCGAAGGATGATACGCCGGGTTGTACAAAGGAAGCTTGTAACTTCAGAGATAACCATAAAAAATGGCAGGAGCTGGGATATGAAGTAATCGGTGTAAGTCCGGATACCACTGCCAAGCACAACAAATTTGCCTTCAAGTACGATCTGCCATTTCCATTAATTGCTGATACCGAAAAGAAGATCATTAATGATTATGGCGTTTGGGGTCCCAAAAAATTCATGGGTAAAACCTATGATGGCGTTCATCGATCTACCTATGTGATCAATGAGAAAGGTATTATTGAAAAGATCATTACCAAGGTGAAGACCAATGAAAGTACCGAGCAACTCTTGCAAGTGATGGGACTGCAATAATGTAGGCACAGTAGGCGGATTATTTGATTCAAATTATACTGGTTTCCTATTATTTATTTTATTTTGGCATAATTCTTACTGTATTTTGGTTACTTATGGATTTAAGTAATTTAAAACG
>JAGQYH010000424.1 GCA_020436175.1 Bacteroidota bacterium | reverse complement strand
ACGTAAAAACATAAAAACCTTGTTAGCATAATAACCCATAATAACAAAATACGTTAACAAACATAAAACCCCTGACATAAAGACCCTGCTCCACCCTCGAGCAGGTCTTTTTTTTTAGGCCTTTATTATTTTCCTTGCTCGGCTTTTGAATCCCGCACTTCCATAAGCTATTTCATCTTTCAAATAAGCCACCAACTCTTGTTGAATATCAGAATAGAGCTCACTGAGCTGATCAATCACAGACATACTGAAAACACGTATGGCGATGGCTTCCTTTCTATCCATTAAAAGTTTAAAGCAATAATCCAACAATCGACCGTGAAATTCCTCGGGAATACTTTGAATTTGAAAAATTCGTAAAATATTCCTTTTTACTGCCATGTGAACATCAGTAGGTAACAGATCCACCATTTGTTTGATATACGGCAACACCAAGTCTGGGTGATTATTCCAACAAAACGTTAGCACCCATGCCGCTCTTTGGCTCATCTGATCATCTTCGTCAAAAAAACATTGCATTAACACTTCAAATCGTTCGGGATCATCGCCGATAAATTTAGCAATCAACAAACTATTTTCTTTTGAATGCTCTTGCAGCAGTGCTTTCTTTATATCCATTCAAGATTAAATTATAATAACAAACGTAATGAATAATGCCCTTTTAAAAACTTTATATTTGCCCTCAAAATAGTGAATCATGACTTTCGACAACCTTCTCTATGATCTTCAAGACAATATTTTAACCATCACGATCAATCGCCCAGACAAGTTAAATGCCTTAAACGCTGGCACATTCAACGATTTAGAGAAGGCATTTGCACTTGCCAAAAAAGAAACCGGACTAAAAGGAATTGTCGTAACCGGTGCAGGCGAAAAAGCATTTGTCGCCGGAGCTGACATTTCAGAGTTTGAAGGACTTTCCACTGAACATGCTATGCAATTGTCGGCACGTGGTCATGGTGTATTCAATAAAATTCAAAACATGACAGTGCCCGTGATTGCGGCCATTAATGGTTTTGCTTTAGGCGGCGGTTGCGAATTGGCTTTGGCTTGCCATTTCAGAATTGGAAGTGAGAATGCGAAGCTAGGTCTGCCGGAAGTTAGCTTGGGTCTAATACCCGGCTATGGTGGTACTCAAAGATTGGTACAAGTGGTTGGAAAAGGAAAGGCCATGGAAATGATCTTAACCGGAGATATGATAGATGCCAAGAAAGCTTTTGATTTTGGATTGATCAATCATGTTGTTCCATTAGAAGAGTTACTTCCACTGGCGAACAAGATCATTGGTAAAATCGGTACGAGAGGACCCGTAGCCGTTAAAAAAGCCATAGAATGTATTAATGCATTTTACAGCGATCACATGAATGGTTTTGAATACGAAATTGAAAGTTTTGGAGAATTATTTGACACTGAAGATGTTAAAGAAGGAGCCAAAGCATTTATGGAAAAAAGAAAACCGGAGTTTAAAGGAAAATAACTCCCATCAGAATAACCGAATAACCGAATAACCGAATAACCGAATAACCGAATAACCGAATAACCGAAAACTAAACAAAATGTCATTTAGAAAAGAAAAAGATAGCATTGGATATATTGACGTACCAGCAGATAAATATTGGGCAGCTCAAACACAAAGATCAAGTGAAAATTTTAAGATTGGCGGCCAAAAAATGCCAAAAGAAGTAATAGAAGCATTTGCGTATTTGAAAAAGGCGGCGGCATTAACGAATGAGGATTGTGGCGTGCTATCGGCAGAAAAGGCAAAATTGATCGGCAAGGTATGCGATGAGATTTTAGATGGAAAGCTGAGTGACCAGTTTCCATTGGTGGTATG
>JAGQYH010000423.1 GCA_020436175.1 Bacteroidota bacterium | reverse complement strand
TTGATTAATGAAGCCATTTATCCAAAATGTATTTCAACTATTGAAGGTCCTGATGTCTGGCGAAGAAATAGAAACACTACGTTTGAACTGGTTATTGAAAATACTGGTAATATCAATGCAAAAGGTGTAGCCACATTTTTATTGGTCCCTGCAGATGTTGATATTACAATATTGGCAGAAAACAAATACTTCTTTTACGATACTACTGAAACATTTGTGTATTACGACAGCTCAACCATGAAATTGTATGATATAGAATATGATGAAGTAAAGGGCATAATTGAAGGGTTAAAGTACAATTACATTGATATTGACAGCTTTAATAGCCAACCATACAATGGTAAAATTTATGACTTGTTAATACCAAACATTCCAGGTAATTCTTCAATTTCTATTCCTTTTAGGGCTTTGTCTTCTTCAAATGGGGATATGGATTTAAAAACTTTTACCGCAAACATTAATTTGTTTGGTTCTCCATCCACACCACAGTGGCTAGATATGGTTGAAAACCTTGGAGACATGAGTTTAGATGCAGCTTATAATGTTGCAGACGAATCCAACAATAAATGGCTACAAGCCTTGTTAGGAACCGCCAAGGCCGGCAGAGAACACCTGAAACTAAGTGCACAATATTATGGCATGCGCAGTGCCGGCATCAGTCCGGGTGAGGCATTTGGCAAAGTTTACGGCGGCGGTGCATTGGACAAAGCCAATGCATACGGCTTAAAAACTGCAGGAGAGATTGTTGCCGATAAAGGACTCGGACAACTTTCTGAAATTGATGCAGCTGCAATTTCTAGACTTCAAGGTAGATCTAAGGAAATGGCCAAAAGAATTTTAAAATCTGACGATGTTGGAATGAGAAATATGCGTCAAAGAATTCAAGACAGATTGCTGGATGAAATTAGAGATGCTACTACCGAAGCCGGCAGAAGAGATGCCTTGTGGAATGCTTATAAGAAAATTAACGACTATAATGATGCAAAAGACTATCTGACAAAGACACTTCAATTTTTAGACGCTTGTCCTGATTTGAATAATGTTAAGGATGACTTATTGAATGAACTTGACAAAATGTTAAATCAAGAAGATGAGAAAACTAAAAAAACCGAAGTGATCAATGCCACCGACCCTAATGCTATTTATGGCCCCCAAGGGTACAATGCAACTTATATAAAGAACAATAGAAACACTCATTATATTGTTGCTTTCGAAAATGTGGATACGGCTACGGCAGCAGCTCAAATTGTAGAAATCTATGACACCATAGACATCCGGAAATTTGATGCAGCCTCTTTTGAGTTTTCACATATAATGATCGCCGGAAACTTAATCAGATTTCCAAATGGAAGGCAGCAATATGTAACAGAATACGACATGCGGCCTGAAAAAGACCTTATCGTAAGGATTAACGCTACCTTTAATGATTCAACCGGCGTAATCTATTGGAAATTATTTTCACTGGATCCAAATACTGGCGACTTAGTGACAGATCCATTTGCCGGCTTTCTAAATCCGAATGTTACCTCACCGGAAGGAGAAGGTTCTGTCAGTTATAATGTTATGCTTAAAAGCGATTTGGCGCACAACACTACAACAGCTAATCGCGCATCAATTATCTTTGATGACAATGAAGCTATTTTAACCAATACTTGGCAAAATACGATTGATGATGTAGCACCAAGTTCAAACATATCGGCTGACTACCATATCGTCAATGACTCAACAGTAATGATTGGTTTTGAAGGATCTGATGAAGGGTCCGGCATCAAATTTTATGAGGTGTATGTTTCCAACAATAATCAGGATTTTATTCCTTATGCATCTAGTTTTGGCGACAGCATATTGATAGAAAG
>JAGQYH010000422.1 GCA_020436175.1 Bacteroidota bacterium | reverse complement strand
CTTTCTATCAATATGCTGTCGCCAAAACTAGATGCATAAGGAATAAAATCCTGATTATTGTTGGAAACATACACCTCGTAAAATTTGATTCCTGATCCTTCGTCAGATCCTTCAAAACCAATCATTACAGTAGAGTCATTGACGATATGGTAGTCAGCCGATATGTTTGAACTTGGTGCTACATCATCAATCGTGTTTTGCCAAGTATTGGTTAAAATAGCGTCATTGTCATCAAAGATAATTGATGCGCGATTAGTTGTTGTAGTGTTGTGCACCAAATCGCTTTTAAGCATTACATTATAACTGACAGAACCTTCTCCTTCCGGTGAGGTAACATTCGGATTTAGAAAGCCGGCAAATGGATCAGTCACTAAATCGCCAGTATTTGGGTCAAGAGAAAACAATTTCCAATAGATTATACCGGTTGAATCATTAAATGTTGCGTTGATTCTAACAATTAAATCTTTTTCTGGACGCATATCGTGCTCGGTTACATATTGTTGTCTATTATTCGGAAAACGAATTAATTCTCCTGCAATCATAACATGAGAAAACTCAAATGTTGATGCATCAAATTTACTTACATCAATTGTGTCATAAATTTCTACAATTTGAGCTGCTGCCGTAGCTGTATCCACATTTTCGAAAGCAACAATATAATGAGTGTTTCGATTGTTCTTTATATACGTTGCATTGTACCCTTGAGGACCGTAAATGGCATTAGGATCCGTGGCATTGATCACTTCGGTTTTTTTAGTTTTCTCATCTTCTTGATTTAACATTTTGTCAAGTTCATTTAATATGTCATCTTTAACATTATTCAAATCAGGACAAGCGTCTAAAAATTGAAGTGTCTTTGTCAGATAATCCTTTGCATCATTATAGTCGTTAATTTTCTTATAAGCATTCCACAGGGCATCTCTTCGACCGGCTTCCGTAGTAGCGTCTCTAATTTGATCAAGCAGTCTATCTTGAATTCTTTGGCGCATATTTCTCATTCCAACATCGTCAGATTTTAAAATTCTTTTTGCCATTTCCTTAGATCTACCTTGAAGTCTAGAAATTGCAGCCGCATCAATTTCAGAAAGTTGTCCAAGTCCTTGATCCGCAACAATTTCACCTGCTGTTTTAAGAGCATAAGCATTGGCTTTATCAAGAGCTCCACCACCGTAAACTTTGGCATAAGCTTCTCCTGAACTTACACCTCCACTTTTCATTCCATAATATTGAGCAGCTAGCTTCAAGTGTTCTCTTCCGGCTTTTGCAGTACCTAGCAATGCTTGTAACCACTTATTGTTTGATTCGTCAGCCATGTTGTAAGCAGCGTCTAAACCCATGTCGCCTAGATTTTCGACCATATCACACCATTGTGGAGTTGCAGGAGATCCAAACAAATTAATGTTTGCGGTAAAAGTCTTTAAATCCATATCTCCATTAGTAGAGGAAATTGCTCTAAATGGAATTGAAATGGATGAATTACCTGGTATGTTTGGTATCAATAAATCGTATATTTTACCATTGTAAGGTTGCCTATTAAAGCTGTCTATTTCTATAAAATCATACCTTAAACCTTCAACTATATCACGAACTTCATCGTATTCAATATCATATACTTTAGCTGTTGTACTATCGTAGTAAATAAACGTTTCTGTAGTATCATACAATGAGTATTTGTTCTCGGCTAGTATGGTTATCTCAACATCTGAAGGAACTAATAAGAAAGTTGCAACTCCTTTTGCATTAATATTACCTGTATTTTCAATAACTAATTCAAAAGTGGTGTTTCTATTTCTTCGCCAGACATCAGGGCCTTCAATAGTTGAAATACATTTTGGATAAATGGCTTCATTAATCAA
>JAGQYH010000421.1 GCA_020436175.1 Bacteroidota bacterium | reverse complement strand
TGCCTCATGGAATTCTATTTATTCTGTATGTGATACTGGCCATTGTGATTGGGGATCAAATGAAATGGCCGAAAAGAAAATTGGGGATAATTTTGGTGGCATCCATCCTTCCATTTGGTACTTTCTATATAGATAAAAAATATCTTAGAGCTAATTTGGCTTGATAGATGGTATTGAGATGAACTAACATGCTCTCAAATTATCTTATTATTTTTGAATCAATTTAATGAAATAAATATGAGAAGAAGTCCTGATTTTGGGTTATTGATTTTGCGATTGTCTGTTGGTGTGCTGATGCTGTTGCATGGTATTGCCAAGTTAAAAGGAGTAGGCGGCATAGAAGGTATGCTACAGGATAAAGGTTTGCCGGGCTTCTTGGCTTACGGCGTTTATATTGGTGAGATTGCCGCACCGATATTTTTGATCGTGGGTTATAGAACACGTGTGGCAGCACTGGTTTTTGCCATAAATTGTGTGGTAGCGGCATTGTTAGCTCATGCTGATGATATTACCCAACTGTCTAAAAGCGGCGGCTGGGCAGTAGAATTATTGGGTCTTTACTTTTTTGGAGCAATAGCCTTATTCTTTACCGGAGGAGGAAAATTGGCATTTTCTTCCAGCAACAAATGGGATTAGTCTACATCTTGGCGCTTACTATGGTTCAATAAAAAAGGTTGAAGCATAGTTTCCTGATTCTGCGGCTACTGTACTGCTCGGATTACCATTAAAGTCGGAATCTATTTGAGGGATCTCATCTTTAGTGTCATTGGTTCTGGCATAGGTGAAAGCCTCTGCCATACTTACTTTTCCGTCATTATTGGTATCTGCATCAACACTAGTGCCATCCGGTTCTTGTCCGGCTAGAGCGCTGGTAAAGTAAAATACAAAATCATCGTATTGGTTGCCATAAGACATTTTTCCACCCCAACTCACCTGATCTTCTCTTGAAGCAGAGATTAAAATTCTGTTTTCACCTTGCAAGTCTTTGATTAAGCCGCCGGCAAAGCAAGGCTCGAAAATGCCGAGCATTCTGCCAAAATTTAAGTTATTGACTCTGGTGGCAATATCATCATCTATCCAAGGTGTACTTTGGTTGTAGTAGAACATGCATTCATCCTTGTTGTTAAAGGAGTTGTTGTCATCGTTTACCGTACCGTTATAGTTGGTTCCTCCGTGGTTGGTACTAAAGAAGATAAAAGTGTCATCAAAATCCATTTCTTCTTCAAAAAAGTCGAATGCAGCCGTAATACCGGTGGGATTAGCGGCAAAATGGACGGGCATGAAATTGTCTTCACCAACGCCATTCTTGTACACCACTTTAATTTTTGAGGCGTCCACTCCATAAACCCATGTCATGATAAAATGGAAGAAAACAAGATCGTTCCAATAACGGGAATAGGCTTTACTGGAGGAAATACCACCGCTAAACATCAAAATATAGGTTTGTGGATTGAATGGAGAAACAATATCACAAATATTCGAGGCCTCACAGATGTTGTTGATGGCTTCAAATTGAATGTCAGAAGGGGTGATCAAAGTAGGTTCTCTATCCACTTCCAGGATGGCTTGATAGCTGCTGCCGAAAAGTTCTGCCAGTGATACTGCTGCCGGTTGTTGATCTTTAGCAATGATACCGGTAATCTTAACTTTCGCACCATGATAAGTATCCGGAATACTTCTTAACAATTCATCATCAACATCTAATCGTAAATAGCGTTCTTCAGCAATATTGGTGTTTTTCATTCTGTCTTCCAGATTAAAAAACAAGCCGGGTTCCGGTGATAGCACAAAATAGGCTTCCAGAGTTACTTCTTTTCCAATATTTTCTTCCCAATTATCGCCTTTCAATTCGGCTATTGGGTTATCTTCTTC
Source organism: Bacteroidota bacterium (assembly GCA_020436175.1). GTDB lineage: Bacteria > Bacteroidota > Bacteroidia > Chitinophagales > JADIYW01 > JAGQYH01. The sequence continues at coordinate 14 of JAGQYH010000421.1, read as the reverse complement.
TATGGTTGGATCAT
>JAGQYH010000420.1 GCA_020436175.1 Bacteroidota bacterium | reverse complement strand
TCCAAAAAGCGATCAGTGGATGGGGTCGGACAATCAAAGGACCAGTAGAAAGCTTCGCTCAAATCATCTCCATTTTCAATAATAATTTTGATGGTTTCAGCATCATCAGGACAATCCAAATAAATTTTTTCAAATTCCATACCACGAAGATCTTTGACGGTAAGCTCGTATAATCTTCTTAATGCTTCGGTTAAAGTAAGCGCTATTGGTTCATTGGAATTGTCACAAGGGTAGTATTCGCCTATCTCATCCATTAATTTTATGGTGGCCTGATGACAAGCATTTTTACCGATGCTACAATAGATATAAATGACTTTATTGGTGAAGATGAAATCGCCGGCCTGATTTTCGGCTTCATAGAAAGCATCTCTCTCTTTAATATCAGTGGCAGCTCCGGCAGCTATTCCGTTATGTTGATCTTGGATGAAAGGCTCTTTTGCTGTTCTTTTACTTTTTTTCTGTTCTTTTTGAGCAGCTTCATGTTTGGCACGTTCTTTTTCAATTCCAATGTAGTTGGCCACAACAGTTTGGTCTCTTTCCGACAAGATGACTTCTTCCAGACTTTCAGCTTCAGTATCAGATTGGTAATCTTCTTCATTGTATCCAAAAGAAGGAGATAAATGGACAACATCCTTATTTGCCAGATCATCAGATTCAAATTTATTGGTAGCAGTGTTTCCGACCATCTTTTCCGATTGCAAACGAGTGGCAGCAGGAGCTGAATAATCTGCAATATCAGTATCGGTTGATGCATTTATATCTCTAGCGGTAATGTTGTTCGATTTATTTTTGATGGAAGTACTTTCTGTTAATGTTTGTGGACTGATTTTGTCTGAGATTAATTCCGATTTCTTATCATAGGTAGAAGCAATATTATTTGGAATTTCTACCTCATTGGTTTGCGCTATCTGTCCATTATAAGTAGTGGGAGAGATATTTAAAAAAAAATAGGTAAGACCGAGTAACAATAATATTGAGGCAGCGATCGACCATCTGACGACTACTCGTTGGTGATGTGTTCTATCAGCGGCATGTGCCTGCAACCGATCAGACAGGTTCTCCCAAGTGCCGGTCGAAGGGGCGGCATTCCAATCGCCCTGACTAGTTTTGAACAGGTCATCTATGTTTTTAAAGTCTGTCATCCTGTTTTTATTTTTGAGTCATTGATCAATAATTGTAACCGTTTGCGAGCTTTTATCAATTGCGATTTTGAGGTATTGATACTGATATCCAGTTGGTGTGCGATTTCATGGTGCTTGTAGCCTTCGATCACATACAAGTTGAATATCGTTCGATAGCCTGTCGGCAATTTGTTTAACAATTCCAAAATGCTGTTGGCATTCACCAGGTCATCGGTTTGCTGATCGGCAGACAATTGCAAATTGGAAGATTCCAACGTAAGGTTAAAGTCTGTTCTTTTTCTCAAATGCATCAGCGATTCATTGACCATTATTTTTCGAATCCATCCTTCAAAGCTGCCTTGAAACTGGTATTGCTTTATCTTGGTGAAAACCTTGAAAAATCCTTTAGATAAGACGTCTTCTGCCTCCATCCAATCTCGTACATATCGTCGACAAATACCCAACATAGCAGGCGCATAGCGATCATAGATCACTTTTTGTGCGTTGCTGTCAAACTGTTGGCACTTCTTGATTAATATGTCGTCACTAATTGGCAATTCTGCTAATCGGCTTTATTATTAAGATGCATGGAGGATGTATTTTGGTGTCCGACCGTAAAAAATATTTTACTCCTCCGGTAAAATGGCTTCATCGACAGACTGATGTTTGTCCTTTTTACGGTCTTCACGGTCGTCTCTTCGAATGTTTCGTTTGTTCTGCCTTCTTTTTTTCTTATTGGCATCCGGTTTAAACAATTCATCAATGGT
>JAGQYH010000041.1 GCA_020436175.1 Bacteroidota bacterium | reverse complement strand
CGATAATCAGCCCATCAAATTTTTTGGAAATCTCCTTCTCATCATGCTCTCTAAAATAGATCTCGTAAGCATCTGGATGTTCATTTTCAATGATCACTCCCTTTCCGAATTTAGGGTGGGTTACTTTGGTTCCAATTCCGAAGTTCATTTAAGTTGGTTTTTAAGTTGAAATATAGATTTGAAATATAGCTAAAAGCTATGAAATATGCTTCGTTTGAAAGTGTCGGTCGAAAAAAATATGGCTTTACACCGTCATCACTTCCTTTTCCTTGGCCGCAACTAACTTATCGATTTTAGCAGTAAAACTATCCGTAAGGTCTTGGATATTGTGCTCTGCCGTTTTTCCTAAATCTTCCGACAAACCATCTTTTACCAATTCTTTGATCCCATCATTGGCTTCCTTTCGTGCATTTCTTAAACTCACTTTGGCATCTTCACCGTGCGCTTTCACGTTCTTTGCCAAACTTCTCCTTCTTTCTTCTGTAGTTGGCGGCAATATGATTCTTATAGATTCTCCGTCATTCTGAGGTGTGAATCCTAAGTTGGCTTGAAAAATACTTCTTTCAATATCCTGTAATATGCCTTTTTCAAAAGGAATGACCACCAAAGTTTTAGCATCGGTAGTTTTAATGGACGCTACTTGATTGATGGGAGTGGCCATACCATAGTATTCCACTTTTAGTCCGGCAAGCATATCCGGTGATGCCTTTCCGGCTCTAATTTTAGTTAATTCATACTCCAAATGCTCGTATGCCTGTTGCATACTTTCTTTGGCTGAGTCAAGATAAAATGCTACTTCTTCATTCATAATGTCCAATATTAACTAATAATTGTGCCAATTTTTTCACCTTCCAACAATTTTTTAAGATTGCCCCGTGTCTTCATGTCGAAAACAATGATTGGTAATTTATTCTCTTTGCAAAGTGTAAATGCTGTTTGATCCATCACCAACAATTCCTTTTGGATCACTTCGGCAAAAGATACTTCGTGATACTTAATGGCATCTTTGTTCTTCATCGGATCAGCAGAATATACACCATCTACTTTTGTTCCTTTTAACAAAATGTCGGCTTCAATTTCATTGGCTCTCAATGCTGCTGCCGAATCTGTGGTAAAATAAGGATTACCTGTTCCTGCCACTAAGATGATCACTCTGCCTTTTTCTAAATGTCTGATCGCTCTTCTTCTGATGTAAGGTTCACATACTTCATTGATGTTTACGGCAGTCATCAACCTGGTATAAACGCCTTTTCCTTCCAAAGCGCCTTGTAATGCCATTCCATTAATTACAGTGGCTAACATACCCATGTAATCTCCCTGCACTCGATCAATGCCAATGGATCCGGCTTGTAAACCTCTGAAAATATTTCCTCCTCCAATAACAATGGCAATCTCAAAACCGGCATCATTAATTTCCTTGACATCTTCCGCAAACTGGTTTACCATATCCGGGTTAATTCCAAATTTGTCTTCTCCCATTAATGCCTCACCGCTTAATTTTAGTAGTACTCTTTTGTATTTGCTCATAATTTGGAAGTATGGAAAATTGAAATTTTTTGCGAAAATATGAAAATTCCTGTCTAGTTCCTAGTCAGACTTCCATTGTGAATAACTAGTTGATGGCGATTTTTTATCAAATGAATACTCCTGTAAAATCATTGGGAAACTTAGTACCATAAAAAAAGCCTGATGCGTAAATGTCACCAGGCTTTATAATTCTTATAGATAAAAGTAAAGCGAATTACTTCCCGATACTAATTCTTTTAAAGGAAACTACTTCAGCACCTTCTGCAAAATCAGCAATGGCTTCTTTTACATTCTTGCTGTCATCCAAAGCATAAACCTGATTCAATAAGCAATGTTCCTGATCCAAAAGGGTATTGTCTGCCACAAATCTTTCTAATTTGCCCGGCACAATTCTATCCCAAATTTTTTCAGGCTTACCTTCTGCCGCCAATTCTGCTTCAATTTCAGCTTTTACCTTTGCCATTACTTCCGGTGTTAACTGAGAAATGCTTACAAATTGAGGTACATTCTTAAGGTGCTTGCCCAATCTTTCTCTTTCTTCGTTCTCTACTTTAATTTGATTTTGGAAAGCTTCTGTTTCTTTTGCGATATAATCTGCATCGAACTCATCAGGAGTTAAGATAGTAGGACTCATAGCAGCAATGTGCATTGCAATTCCTTTAAAGAATTGATCAGCTCCATCTTTTCCGCCATCTTTATAGTTCACAATTACTCCGATTTTGCTTCCTGCGTGGATGTAAGTGGCTAAATTATCTCCTTCAACCGCTGCATAATCCGTAACATCAATTTTCTCACCGATCTTACCGGTTTGTTCAACCAATGCATCTTCTACTGTACCATTGCCATATGGAAGCGCTAATAATGCTTCTCTATCTGCAGGAAAATTATCCATCGCTACATCAGCAATACTATTCACAAACTCTTGGAAACCATCGTTCTTGGCAACGAAATCGGTTTCACATCCGATAGCCACCAAAATAGCTTTATTTCCATTTTCTCTTGTCGCTACTACTCCTTCATTCGTGCTTCTATCCGCTCTTTTTGCGGCTACTTTCTGACCTTGTTTTCTAAGTACTTCTATGGCTGCATCTAAGTCACCACCGGCTTCGGTAAGTGCTTTTTTACAATCCATCATTCCAGCACCGGTTATTTCACGTAATTTTTTAACATCACCAGCTGTTATTGTCATTTCTATTCTTATTAGTTGGAATTATAAAATTGGAAAATTGAGGTGCACAGAAGACTAAGCTTCTGTGCCACAATTTTATTCTTTTGCTTTAGCAGTTGCTTTTTTCTCAGACTTTGGTGCACTTTCTTCAGCATCACCTTTATCTTCTAACTGCTTTTTCTTCTCTTGTCTTTCTGCTAATCCTTCTTTGATACAATCGGTAACATATTTCATTACAAGTTCAATAGATCTTGAAGCATCGTCGTTAGCAGGAATCGGGAAATCCACTTGATTAGGATCGCTGTTGGTGTCAACCATTGCAAAAATGTTCAATCCTAACTTTTGAGCTTCTGCTACTGCAATGTGCTCATGACTGATGTCAACAATGAAAAGCGCTGCCGGCAATCTGTTCAAGTTAGCGATACCGCCTAACACTCTTTCCATTTTATTTTTCTGTCTGGTTAACATCAACTTCTCCTTCTTAGTAATATTTTCGAAGGTTCCATCGGTTAACATCTTATCGATCGTTTGCATTTTCTTGATCGATTTTCTGATAGTAGCAAAGTTGGTTAACATTCCTCCTAACCATCTTTCACAAACGTAAGGCATGTTCACCTCTCTGGCTAAGTTAGCTACTGTTTCTTTTGCTTGCTTTTTTGTAGCTACAAACAAAATCTTTCTTCCCGATTTAGCAATTGAACGCATTCCGGCACCGGCCAGCTCCATTTGCTCTTTCGTTTTATTCAAATCGATGATATGGATACCCTTTCTTTCCATAAAAATGTAGGGTAACATTTTCGGGTTCCATTTTTTCTTCAAGTGTCCAAAGTGTACACCTGCATCTAATAATTCTTTTTGTGATATATCTTGCATGATAGTTGTAAAATCAAATTTTGAAATAAATTAACGCTTGCTGAACTGGAAGCTCTTTCTTGCCTTTTTCTTACCCGGTTTCTTTCTTTCCACTACTCTTGGATCTCTAGTCACCAATTTGTGGTCTTTTAAAACAGGTTTTAACTCTGCATCAATTTCAATTAATGCTCTTGCAATACCCAATGCCAATGCTTCTGCCTGGCCTTTAATACCACCGCCAACTGCATTCACTTTCACATCATATTTACCTTCTGTTTCCGTTACTTTGAATGGCTCTTCGATTTTGTTGATCAAATGTTTTACCGGAAAGAATTCTTTATAATCCTTGCCATTTACTTCAATCTTACCTTTTCCGGCCTTCAAGTAAACTCTTGCAATTGCTGCTTTTCTTCGCCCTGTTGCTATTGTATACATATATCTTTAATTAAAATTTTAGTGTTTCAGGTTTTTGTGCCGCGTGTGTATGTTCCGGACCTGCAAAAACGTGTAGTTTCATGTACATTTGTCTTCCCAATTTAGTTCTAGGAAGCATACCTTTAACCGCCTTTTCAATGATGTGCTCCGGCTTACTGGCTCTCACTTGTTTTGCAGTTTTAGACTTTTGTCCTCCGGTATAGCCTGAATAAGTGATGTATTGCTTTTGATCCCACTTATCACCGGTTAATTTTACTTTCTCTGCATTGATAACGATCACGTGATCGCCATTGTCAATATTTGCTGTATATGCCGGTTTGTGCTTTCCTTGTAATACTCTGGAAATTACTGAGCTCATTCTACCCAGAACCATGTCTTCAGCATCTACTATAAACCACTTGCGCTCAATACCTTTGGCGCTAATTGTTTTAGTTTTATAACTTAATGTATCCACTCGATAACTTTTTATCTTTTCCCAAAAACGGAGTGCAAAGATACTAGAAAAGAGATGTTATACCAACTACTAGTGTTAAATAATCATTTACTAATTCGTAAAGCACTGAAAATGAGTATTAAAATCGCTCATTTGAGATTTATTATTGAATAATACTTTAATGAATGAATGCGATAGTGTTTTATGGTATGAATGATAGAATTGTAGACCGGCCGCAGGAAATCCTTTGAGAACAGTAAACTATATTAATTAAAAACCGCCAATCGGTCTATTCGTTTATCCCTAAGAATCGACAAGTAGCAGAATAGTCGTTCCAATTATCAAAGCTGCTAAATCTTCCATTGCCCGGAATAATTACAAATCTATAGCTTTGATCAGCTGCTTCAATACCACTGTTGTTTTGAAGATAAAAATGCAGGTTTCCTACTCCATAAAAAAAGTTATGTGTTGTTCCCTCTATTGTAGATGCCGGTAAAGGAAAAACGTTTGTGGCTTGTTTCAAATAACAGAAGACAGTGCCGTTATCCAAAATAGGCTGGGTGATGTCGGTAACAGAAACTTCCACATCCAATCTATTGACATTGGTTACCACCCAATCCGCAGAATCTATGACAAACCAATCGGAGGCGATAATATTCACCACTCCGGTATCTCCTTGTTCCCCTTGCGGACCTGTTTCCCCTTGTTCTCCCTGTGGGCCTTGCGGACCGGTTTCACCTTGCTCTCCTTGAGGACCTTGTTCTCCATCCTCCCCGGGTTCTCCTTTTAATACAATGACATCTTCTTTCGAGCAGCCGGTTAAACTGATCGCGAATATTCCTACTAAAAGAGCCAAACTGATACCCAACCAATAATTTTTCATGTTTTAGATTTTGAATTGCATAAATAATCAATTCAACGCTAGCATACAAGATTCGTTAAAATGAAAAAAGGCATCCTTTTTTAAAAGATGCCTTTATATTTTACTCTATAGGTTAGGATTATCTTCTATTGTTCAACACACCAATCCAATAAATCAGTTGAGCTAAGGATCCTAAGGCAGCCACTACATAAGTCATTGCAGCCCATTTCAAAGCATCTTTCGCACCATCATGATCCACTTGAGACAATGTATTGGTGCTATCCAACCAAGCCAAAGCTCTATTGGAAGCATCAAACTCAACCGGCAAAGTGATAAAGCTGAATAAAGTAGTCAAACCAAACATGGCAATTCCCACAATCAAAACGATTGGATTGCCTGAAAAAGCCAGCATCGCAATACCGGCGATCAAAACAAATGTCATCAGTCTTGAACTGATACTGACCACAGGAACAATTGCTGATCGCATGGATAACCAAGCATAAGAATGAGCATGTTGAACGGCATGGCCACATTCGTGAGCAGCCACGGCAGCAGCAGCTACAGTCGGTTGGTTATACACCCATTCACTTAAGTTTACTGTTTTGGTCAAAGGATTATAATGATCGGTTAATGCTCCTTGAACAGATTGTACCTGAACATCATAAATACCGTTGTCTCTTAGCATTTTCTCTGCCACTTCTCTACCGGTTAAACCAATTCGAGATTTGGAATAATGCTGAAATTTTGTTTTTAGTCTATTGCTTACAAACCAACTGATTCCACCAATGGCTAAAAGCAATATCATATATGTTGCATCCATAGTTTGTTTTTATTTTTTAAATATTAATATCAAAAATCATTCCTCTGACAAAATGGAAGAAAAGAACACCATTTTGTCATTAAACCTTGACATTATTTCATTTCTGAAGGCTACATCTTCATCAATTTTAAATAAGTTATAGTCGGCCATACTGTCAAAATGATATTGAACACAATAGGTAATGCCATCGGACACATCAACGTTTAATAACTTCAATAGTTGGACACGAATCACTTTGTCGCTATTCATTATTTGTGGTAAATGATCTTCTTTGATCCAGAATTTCAATTCTTTTGCAATAGCCAGATCCGCCTTTATGGTTATGTTGTAGAGTATCATGGATTGATTCTAATGGTAATAATGCTTTAATGAGACAATGTTTAATATACTTACAAAATCAGTTTAGTTCATCACCTCTCAATTTTCGGTATTTTTTACGCGCATCTACAATAAAAGTGCTTCCTTGATGCTCAAGGATAAGTTTTTCATAAGTGGCTTTGGCTTTTTCTTCGTCTTTCAGGTAGTTGAGATAAAGATCCCCCAAAAGATATAATGCGTTATCCGCTAAAAGATCTTCACTAAAATCATCCGTTATCTTCGTTAGCCATTCCACCGCCTCTTCGTATTGCTGTTGTTTGATCGCCATATCCGCTCGCTTAAAATAAACATCATCGGTTAAGGAGTGATTGGGATACATTCGAAGTAAACCATCCAATTCATAGGCTGCTTCCTCAAATTTATTCTGATAGATAAACAAATCTGCTCTGGCAAATAAAATCATCGGATGATCAGTTGTATCCAGATTTAAATTATCAGCGATAAAAACACTTAAATCTATAGCATCGTTAGAGATCAATTCTGACGTTGATGACTTCAAAATATCCAACTGCGTTTTAGCCCATTCAAAATCTCCTTTATAATAGGATAGTTTGGCGTTCTTCAGTTTTGCTTCTTCGGCCATCGGACTTCCTCTATAAGCCTTCTCTACTTGACCGTACAGCAATGTTGATTCCCAATGTTCGCCTTTCAAAAGATAATAATCTCCTAAATTGATCTTGGCTTTGCCTTCTATTTCTTTGTTCAATCTTGGTGTTTCCAGCAAGCTATTAAGCATGGTGATGGCTGTATCAATATCGTGAATGTAAAATGCTTCTAACTTTGCCAATTCTACAATTGCAAAGCCGGTGGTGTATTCTTGCTGGTATTGTCTTATAAACTGATTATAAGACGACTCCAATGACACCAGATCCTTTTGTGTATAGTAAGGACTATTTACAATTTTATCTCGTTTGACATTAATCAATTCAATACTTGCGGTAACAAATACATCCAATTCCGGCCCTCGATCCATCAAAAATTGATAGGCTTTGATGGCAATATCATATTCTTCTTGTAATGCGGCAGTACGGGCCAACTCCAAAATTCTCCTTCCATTGCCTCCAAATTTGATATCTAATGATCTCGCTTGAATAAAGGCAGATTCGAAATCATTAATATTCATGTATAACCAGATCAATAATTCCTGATACACCAAAACTTGCGGTTCCTTTTGGACTCGTCTCAACAAAGTAGCCTCAAAGATATCGTATTGATCCTCTTCCAAATATCTTTGCAAATTACTTTGAACAGCTCTCAATCGTTCGGGCCGGATATACAATTCTTCCAGATAACTATTGATCATTTTCTGATAATCCGACAGTAAACTATATACATACGCCAACTCTAAATTGAACATGGTGCGATCATTTAAGATCTCTTGTCCTTTTATATAGGCTAATTCAGCGTACTTGATCTGATTATAACTCATGAACTTTCTGGCAATCGAGCTTATTACATATTGCTGTTGTGGTAACTTTGCAATGGCTTCATTATAATATTCTCCGGCTGCCTTTTCATCTCCCTTTAAACTATTGATGTATCCCAAATCCACCAAATATTTCACGTCGCCTTTGGATTGTTTGTAGGCTTTATTGATCATGGAAGTTAGCTCATCATAGTCTTCCAGTTGCACCAAGGTTTCAAAATACCGGACATAGAAATAGTCGATACCATCCTTATCGTTGTATAATTTCTTGTAATGAATAGCTGCCTTATCATATTCTCCATTGGTGAAATAACGATCGGCCATGCGCGAATCCTGCGACATGGGCGGCTGTGCTTTCAAAGAAGCAGTTACGGTTAATATTAATATGAGTACTGCTAAATATGTTTTCATTTTCAATAAGACAATTCCTTGGTATCGACCTTGGCTTTTGTTATTTATACTTTGTACTGTTCATCAACGTCCACTTCGTGAGACATTGATGAAGTTATCCCATTCTACTTGCAATATATACACAAAAAAAAGGCCACACAATGGCGACCTTTTATATTTATTTATAATAAAGCTTAATTTTTATTCTAAAGTAAACTTCACCGGAAGGGTGTAATATACTTTCACCGGTTTACCTCTTTGTTTTCCGGGCGTCCATTTAGGCATGCCTTTCACTACTCTTACGGCTTCTTCGCCACATCCTCCACCAATATCTTTTACTACTTTGATATCGGAAATATTTCCGGTTTCATTCACTACGAATCTCAGCACCACTCTACCGGTGATACCATTTTCTTGTGCAATAGGAGGATAGTCAATGTTCTTACCTAAATACTTAAACAATTCTTCCATTCCTCCGGGAAATTCAGGATTCTGCTCAACTACCGTAAAAATTTCAGGTTCTTCAATTACCTCTTCTTCCTCTTCAATAATTTCTTCTACCTTAACTTTTACCACTTCCTTTACGACCACTTCTTCATCCATATCCACTTCCGTTTCAACGATTTCCGGCTCTTCTTCAATGATTTCTTCATCTTCAACCACTTCAATTTGCGGCGGTGGCGGTGGAGGAGGCGGTGGCGGCGGCGGTTGTACTTGTTGCGTTTGAGGAATATCGATCTCAATTTCTTCTTCTTCCTGAATGGTCATTAAAGAGCTGGTATCTTTTGTTTGTTTCACATAATTAAATGCAAAGATCAACACTAAGATAGTTCCTATCAAACCGGCTCTAAAAAAAGTGCCGCTAAAAAAATCAGCATTCGCCTCTTTATACTTCTTTACGAAAATATCGTTCTTTTCCGGAGAGTTGGCATATTTGCTCATCACCTTTTCCGGTGTGTTGGTAGTTTTTATGATCTGAGCTACTCCCAAGAGCAACAAAACGATCACTACAATACCTAAAATTAAAGACAGCATATTTTATACATTTTACTTCTATATCGTAATATTACCCATTAAATTGTTGATTTCAAAATCAATCCATAGCATACCGGCGTATTCTAACAATTCTATGACAAAAGCCATTTCACAGGATGCCAATGGGTGAAATTAATCTGTGATTTGACCTATGAGATCAATGCTTTATAAGCTTCTGCATCTAACAGCTCATCCAACTGATCACTATCCACTATTTTGATCTTAACCATCCAGCCTTTTCCGTATGGATCTTCATTCACTACTTCCGGCTCGCTTTCCAACAATTCATTCAATTCTAACACTTCACCGGTTACCGGCATATACAAATCCGACACGGTTTTTACAGCTTCAATGGTACCAAAGATCTCATCTTTCTCTACTTCATCGCCCACTGTTTCCACTTCAACATAAACTATATCTCCCAATTCACTTTGGGCAAAATCCGTTATCCCAATATACGCTTCATCGCCTTCAACACGAATCCATTCGTGCTCTTTGGAATACTTTAAATTAGCTGGAATATTCATTCTTATTATTTGCCATCAAAAATAGTTTTTTTGATGGTGATTACAAATTGATTTTCATTATTGATAAGGATTAAATATTCCTTTATGGTGTAATGGCTTCTTTGTCATTATTATTGCCTCCTGTGCCACCAAATGCATTTTCAAATAAACCCGGCTCCAAGTTGAACCTAATGGTGATGCCTCCTCTTGCAGAAGTAACGGGATAAGAGGCCAACGTTGCCGGTAATGTTTTTCTGTACTCGTAAAATAGCCTAACATTCAATTGTTTATTCACTACCCAATCAATGGTTGGTGAAAAGGATATTGTTTTAGCTCCTCTGGTAGGTTCTGCAATTTCCTGATCCAATTTGTAATTAACGGTCCTGTCATTTCTTATAGAAAGATCGAATCTAAAGTTGATATCACTTTTCAATTCCTTGCCACCAATTTTAAATGGCATTTTAAGATCTACCCAATTATACCCTAAACTGGCGGTTACCTCTTGTGATCTGTTTTCGCTTAACTGAAAATCCAAGAAGCTAAATCCTAATGTTCTCGATTTTTTAAACTCGAAACTGGAGGTTAAACCGTTGATCCATGTTATGTCCACTCCAATTAATGGCTGTAAAATCTCGGTTACCGAAATCTGTGGAATATTGAACTGCCCGTAATAGTTGTTGGATAATGTATCTAATGCACTGGGGACGAAGTAAAGATCACTGCCTGTAAACCCGTTGGAACCTTCAAAATTCAGATCGGATGCATAGCTGTTAATACTAAAAGTAGATGCATAACCATGACTTAGCTTAAAACTTTTGAATACTTTTTTCGCCCATTCATATTTGGCCAAACCGGTGTATGACAATCTCCAGTTGGGTAATGGAATTGTTTTCAAAGGATTTAGCCTCACTTTGTTAGGGTCTTTCCCAGTGTATGCCGCTATAAACGCCGGAATTAAAACGTCCTGTGAGTATGGCCCGTAGCCTTCATAATATTGATCTAGTATCACTCCGTCTTGCTCGAAATTGCCGTTTGAATTGGGATTCAAAAGGGCAAACTCTTCCGAATATTCCGCCCGCAATCGTTCAAACTCTCTAAAGGCATTTGAAAAATTGTTTTCATCTAACTTATCGAACATGGTTCGGAACATGACAAATGAAATGCTGTAACTACCGGTAGTTGCCGGAGATAAATGCTCAAAGCTGCCCCCTTCTGATATTTTCTTAAAGTATTCAGAGTAGTTTTCCGTCCACTTTTTATCCCAATTGACATCCACTCTAAAATCCCGGAACGGTTCGAAAACCAACTTTAAGGATAGATTTCTAGAATTACTTTGTTGAAACTGATAGTAGAAGGTAGTATCTTCTGTCAACCATCCTCTGTCTGAAATATCAGTCAACCATGAAGTATCCTTTTGCGCTCCGAACAAAAAGCCGAAGCCCGGCGCACCCATGCTGAAATCCTGACCGAATAAATTCGGAATCGGTGTAAAACCCGGAACTGTAGTAGCTCTTTTTTGGTCGTAAGTAACCGATAATCTCTTTATGCCGATTACCGGACGCAAGAAAGCATTAGCAATTGGGTTGGCTTCCGGTTTCATTTTCTTTTTGTCGGTCTTCAACTTCCTCAATTGATTCTTCAATTGTGTTTTATCCTTTTTGAGCGCTTTAACATCTTTTTTTGTCAGAGTGGTATCTACTTTCGCTTCTTCGATCTCAATTTTTTTCTTGTCGATCTCCTCGACTTTACCTTCAATTTTCTTTTGAATTCTTTCTCTGTTCTGAACGGCCTTTTCTTTCGACTTTTCGTAATTCTCCTTATTTATTTTCTTGGATGAGTTGGTATTATAAGGTTTTAAGAATGGAGCTTTATCATACAAATTCTTGAAATTCAGTTCGCCATTGACTTGTATATTTTGCGAATTGCTGACGATATTGCCCAAATTGGTGGATGCCAGTGATGCTGCCGTCCAGGTATAATCTGTATTGTAACGCACCCTACTGGTTAACCAATCGAATGCCGGTACGAATTTGAATGGCACATTGTAGCTGGCATTGAAGGAATGCTGATAATTCACCTTTCGTCCAAAACTCCAGAAGTTGCTCCATAACTCATCTTTCTTTTCTTTGGTGTCGATTGCGCCTTCCGGTTCATCAATTCTGGTATTGACTACTGTAGAATAATCCAAACTAATGGATCGGGTAAGGTTGTGCTTGTAATCATAATACCTATCCCAGGTGAAATACTTGTCGTAAGTAGGCTCAATGACCAAACCATCATCCCCTATATCTCTGATCTTTCTTTCACCAAACTGCCTGAATATTTCTGTTCTGAAGGCAATGGTAGAAGGCATGGGATTGATGTTAAACTCTTTGAAGGGTTTTAAATATTCGTGTGTGCTGGTTACCTTTTTCAACGGCTGCCAGTAAACCGGTTTTGGGTTGTGTACATAACCGAGCGACCCTTTATGTTTGGTGACCACATCTTCTTCCAACGTTGAATTGTGTTTGCTGATCTGACTGTAAGAATAGGATACATCAAAATTCTCTATGTCGTACACCCGCGGATCTTTTTTGGTATTGGTCCGCAGTTTTTTCATGTTGGTGACATTCACACTTTTGATAGTAGTCACATCCTGAGCTTGTTTTTTAATTTCCTTTTTCTCTTCAGCCTTTTCTTGAGGAGTTAAGTTTCCGTTTAGATCAACGGCATTGATCTTGTCTTTCAACTCAATATCCAATTCATAAGGATCGTATTGCGGTGTACTCACCGAATGGCTGAAATTGGCATATACCGGAATTTGGAGTGCTGCTTTCGGTGGCAGGAATTTACCCATTTCCAAATTAGCCGCTACATCTATTTGGTAAAAATCATCTCTATACCTTTCGTCCAAACGCTGTTCCAACTGACCAAAACCAATGGTATGCATGCTTCCGGAAACCGATACATTACCTACATCGCCTAATTGCATGTCCACTCTACCCAAGGCAGCCCAGCCTCCTTGCTCATCAAAACCCGACAATCTCAGCTCATTCACCCAAACCTCACCACATTTAGCGTTACCATCGTCCGTTATATCGTTTACACCAATGACTCTTTTCGGGTTACGGATACCGATCATCATTACCGCAGAGCGACCTAAATCAGGATTCCCCTTTACAGTGATCTTATTGCCTCTTCCATCCACATAATAATATGGAAATATCGGTGAGTAATCTTCGCTGTTTCGGAATTGTTTGACTTTAGTAAGTGTATCTAAATAAACATCCAAATTGTTTTCCTCCGGCCAAATTGCCAATCGGTCGTTATCATTATTAGGGTTATAGTTGCCTTCCGGTGTAACTTGGAGCGGCACTTCATACTCATAAAAGTTTTCGGTAAAATCAGATCCAATTCTAACAAACATTGTAAAATCACCGCTTTGTATCGGCAACAAATTTCCTTCCGGTGTATTCAAACTTTCGGCATGAGAGAACATTCTTAATCGCTGGAAATTTCTCATATCTAAGTCCAATATCTTATAGATGGCTCTGGCATCTCCATCCTTCAATTCACAAACCTGCATACTCAGTGCCTGTTCGTTTTGAAAGGCATTGGTTACTCCACCAATGGTTGATTCTCTGGTAATGCCGGGAGGAATGGCGTACGGGATTGGGGTACGACCCGAATTTTCCTCCACGCTGATTGCAGAAACGTTGAAGTCTGTAGTACCATCGTTATCGCCGGTTATAATTTCATTGGATTCCTCCAGACTCAGATTATATCGTCGCCATTGATTTCTTATCAATCCTAGTTCCGCAAATCTCAACACAACAGGCTCGGTGAACTCCGTTAATATCATTCTCATGTAACGAATGGATCTGAAATCTTGAATATTTCCTACACGTTGATCGAAAGCTTGTATTGGAATTTTTACTTGATACCAAACAGCAGAGTCCGGCACGCCATCCACCGATACAGCCACTGACACTCTATCCACCACAAAATCTGATGCAGCAAATTCAACAGGATCAA